>NZ_JASCXP010000192.1:0-13279 GCF_030010695.1 Nocardia sp. CC201C | reverse complement strand
TCCGCCATGATGGCGTCCATATTGGTGCCCACCTCGGGGCCGAAGCAGGCGATGGCCAGGTAGGCGTTCACCATGCCCACGAGGGTGCTGCCCACCACGACGGGCGCGCCGGAATCGCCCTCGACCACGCACATCTGGGTCCACGTCTCGTAGTTGGTGGCGAAGACGTCGCCCCAGGTGACACCGCAGGTGTTGCCGGTGGTCCGGCCTTCCTTGCAGACGATCATCGGGAACTGCGGCGGTGCGCCGAGACCGGTGATGGTCACGTTCCCGATCCGGTTGACCGGGATGACCCGACCGGGCTGGAATTCGATGACGGCGTAGTCGAGCGCGTGATTGGAGTACACGAACTTCCCGATCACGCCGTAGCCGCGGGCCGCCTCCGCGTACACCTGCGCGCCCGGGTCACCGCAGTGTCCGGCGGTCAGTCCGACCAGTCGGCCGGCGGCGTCGTGCCCGATCGTCGTGAGGGTGCATTCGTACTCGTTGTCGATGACGATTCCGGAGCCGCCGCCCAACACGGGGGGTGCGGGATCTGCTAGTGCGGTCCCGGCTCCCGACCCGAGCAGCGCCGCGCTCATGGCGACGGCGAAGGCGGCCTGGGCCACCTTGGCGAGTTTCCTGATCATGTCCCTCCAGACGTCGGATGCCGATCTGTCAACGGTGTCAGCACATCCTGTCAGTATTCGTCCCCGATCGCCCCTTGTACTGCCACATGTTGCGTAGCCGTGTCCTGACTCATCGCTGCGGACCGGTCGGATGTTGCCGACTCGACACCAACTCGCGGAATCATTACGCACCCTGGGTGGATTTCGGATAAATTATTTCCACTTAATTAATGGGGCGGGGGTTGTGATTGTGCTGAGATCGGTGAACGATTGTTCAAGAACTAGAACGAGTTCTAGACGCCTGCCTGGTTCTTTGTGATATTTCCCAACCATGTTGTCGCTGTTCACATCAGTTTGCGGAAAGTGATCCGGCTCTATGACGGACAGCACAAGGGCGTGATGTGTTTTTCCTAACTCCGTAGTAAGGTGCGTCAAGCAACAGTCGCCGGAGGCAGGTCACCGGCGTCGAGAGGGGTAGCCAGTGGTGCAGTTGACCAAGAGTCCGGGCGGGGCGGGGTCATCAACGGAATCACGTCTGAACACAGCGGTTGACTGGACCAAGAGGTACTGGGAAGACCATCCGAAACGGTCTCTGGAGACCGGCGGCCGCATGATGGCCATGGGGGTCTCGGCCGTCGCCGAACTCTTCATCGCCATCTTCCGCAAGCGTTTTCCGTTCGGTGAGTTCGTCCGGCAGTGCGCCTTCATGGCCAATGTCGCCGCGGCACCCACCCTGCTGGTCGCCATTCCCATCGGCGTCATCGTGTCGATCCAGGTCGGTTCGGTCGCCGGACAGGTCGGCGCCACCTCGTTCATCGGCGCGGCCAACGGCCTCGGCATCATTCAACAGGGCGCGCCACTGGTCACCTCGCTCATGATCGCGGGAGCGGTCGGCTCGGCCATCACCGCCGATCTCGGTTCGCGCACCATCCGCGAGGAGATCGACGCCATGAAGGTGATGGGCGTCGACCCCATGCGCCGCCTGGTCGCCCCGCGCCTGGGCGCGGCCATGCTGGTGTCGGTGCTGCTGTGCGGTTTCGTGGTCTTCGTCGGCTTCCTCACCGGCTACGTGTTCAACATCTTCGCCCAGGGCGGTACGCCGGGTTCCTACGTCGGCACCTTCTCGTCCTTCGCGGTGACCCTGGATCTGCTTGTCGCGCTGCTCAAGTCGCTCATCTTCGGCCTGCTCGCGGCTATCATCGCCTGCGATACCGGCCTGAACACCCGGGGCGGCCCGGGCGGTGTCGCGAACTCGGTCAACACCGCGGTCGTCATGTCCGCGGTGATGCTCTTCGGCGTGAACCTGATCCTCACCCAGGTCTACAACACCCTCTTCCCCCCACAGATGGTCTGAGTCGTGTCAGCAACGTATGTTCCGCCGCTGCTGCGGCCGTTCCAGAAGATCAGGAGCACCGGGCGGGCTCCGGTCGACTTCATCGCGCGGGTGGGCCACCAGGTCTTCTTCTTCCTGCGCTCGCTCGCCTCCATCCCGTTGGCCTTCAAGCAGTACCCCAAGGAGGTTTGGCGGCTGCTGTCCGACGTCACCTGGGGCAACGGCAATCTCGTCGTGGGCGGCGGCACCATCGGCGTGGTGATCATCCTGTCGGCCTTCGGCGGTATGACCGTCGGCATCCAGGGGCACACCTCCCTGAACCTGCTGGGCCTGAGCCCGATCACGGGCGCGATCTCCGCCTTCGCCACCACCCGCGAACTGGGGCCGCTGCTGGCGGCGCTGGCCTTCGCGGCCCAGGCGGGCTGCCGCTTCACCGCACAACTGGGCGCCATGCGCATCTCCGAGGAGATCGACGCGCTGGAGTCGGTCGCCATCCGGCCGCTGCCGTATCTGGTGAGCACCCGCATGATCGCGGCCATGATCGCCATCGTGCCGCTATACTGCCTGGCGCTGCCGGTGGCCTACATCTCCTGCTCGATCACCGTGCAGCTGATCGGCGGCACGGCCGCGGGCACGTTCCAGCACTACTTCTATCAGTTCCTGGTACCGCAGGACGTGCTGTATTCGATGCTGAAGGCGATCCTGTTCGTCGCCATCACCACCTTCATCCAGTGCTACTACGGCTTCTTCGCCTCCGGCGGCCCCGAGGGCGTGGGCGTGGCGGCCGGTCGCGCGATCAAGCTCTGCATCATCGCGGTGGTGTTCGCCGACCTGTTCATGACATTGGCCATCTGGGGCGTCGACCCCGGCATCCGGATCTCGGGATAGGGGGCGAGCATGATCATCGATCCGAGTGGGCGTGGACCGACCATGCGCCAGCTGCTCGTCGCGGGCATCTGCGGGCTGGCCGTCTTCGCCTTGATCCTGGGCTTTCTGATGGCGCGCTATCAGGGCTATTTCGTCGAGAAGGTCAATGTCACGGCCAATCTCACCACCACCGGTGACGGCCTGCCGCAGAACGCCGACGTGAAGTTCCGCGGTGTGCTGGTCGGCGTGGTCGACGAGGTGTCGGTGGCCGCCAAGGGCGAGCTGCAGAAGGTGCACATCGAGATGAAGCCGGAGTACGTCTCCGGCATCCCGGCCAATGTGACCGCCCGGGTGGTGCCCTCCAACCTGTTCGCCGTGACCTCGGTCGAATTGGTCTACAACGGACCCGATCCCGCCAATGCGCACCTGAAGGAGGGTTCGGAGATCCCGGAGGACCGCTCCAAGGGCACCATCGCGCTGCAGGACACCCTCACTACGGTGCGCGACATCCTCAGCAAGATCGATCCGATCCAGTTCGGCCGCGTGCTGGGCACCCTGTCCTACGCCCTGGACGGCAGCGGGCGCGTGCCCGGCTCCACCGTCGAGCGGGTGGACCGCTGGCTGCTGGCGGTGGACGAGTCCATTCCGGACCTCGGCGTCATGCTGGACGACTTCTCGCAGTCGTTCCGGGCACTGAACCAGTCGGCGCCCGAACTCATGAACGTGCTGGCGGACTCGGTGCAGACCGCGCAGACCATCTCCGACCGGCGCAGCGAACTGGCCGCGCTCATCACGGGCACGGGCGGCACCGTCGACAAGGTCAACGACCTGTTCGCCCGCAACCCCGATGTGGGCAAGGAGGTCACCGTCGGCACCAGTGCGCTGTTCGGCGCGATGTCCGACGATCCCGGCGCCATTCCGCAGGCCATCGAGAACCTGAACAACTCGGTGCGCGCGCTGGCCAGCACCTTCCACTGGGGTCCGCAGCGGCAGATGGTGTGGAATATGGGCCTCACCTTCACGCCGTACAAGCCCTACACCCAGGCCGACTGCCCGCGCTACGGCGAGCTGGCCGCGCCCAGTTGCGCCACCGCGCCGGCGGAGTCGAGTCCGGGCGAGCTGCCGGAGTCGTTGCGGCCCAGGGCCCTGGAGTCGGCGGCCGGGCTGCCGCCGGTGCAGCTGCCGGAGGGCTTCCCCGGCATTCCGGGACTGACCACCGCCGAGACCACCGAGCCGGGCGCACCGGGCGCACCGGGTGCGCAGCCGGGCAACCCGCTCAGCGGTACTCCGCTGGAAGGGCTGTTCCCGAACCTGTTCGGAGCAGCTCCGGCCCCCGCGCCCGCCCCGGCCCCGGATCCCGCCGCGCAGCCGCAGACCACGCCGGCCGCGGCCGGGCCGATCTCCTACGCCGGTGACGACGCGATCGTGGCCCTGCTGGGTCGCAAGCCGACCATCGCCGAGTACCTGTTGTTGAGCTCGATCCTGAGGGGTGGAACCTTGCAAGTGACCGAAACCGGAGGCGGCCGATGAGCATTCGCAAACCGCTGATCGGGTTCAGTCTCTTCGCGGTCGTCGCGATCCTGGTGACCACGGTCATCTGGAACACCCTCGCGCGCACCGTGGAGGGCTCCACCAACACCTACAACGCCACCTTCTCCGATGTCCTCGGGCTGCGGGAAGGGGACGACGTGCGCATGGCGGGCGTGCGGGTCGGCAAGGTCGAGGCGATCGAACTGGATTCCGACAACAACGCCCGGGTGAGCTTCATCGTGCAGCGCGACCAGTCGCTGTTCAACAACACCAAGGCACTGGTGCGCTACCAGAACCTGATCGGCCAGCGCTACATCGCGCTGGCCCCGGGACAGGGCGGCGACACCTCGGAACTGAAGAACAACGGGTCCATCCCGATCGAGCGCACCGAACCGTCCTTCGACATCTCGGGCCTGCTCAACGGGTTCCAACCGCTGTTCCAGGTGCTGTCCCCGGAGCAGGTGAACAACCTGTCGGAGACCTTCATCCTGGCGCTGCAGGGTGACGGAGTCTCGTTGAGCGCCTTCATCACCCAGGCCGCGGCCCTGGCCACCGACTTCCAGCGCCGCGACGCCATCCTGTCGGACGTGATCACGAACCTGTCCGGCGTGATGTCCGGCCTGGCCCGGCGCGGCGGCGAACTGGAGACCCTGGTCGCCCAGACCCGGGCGCTGATCGGCGGGCTGTACGCGCAGGGTCAGTCGCTGCAGGCGTCCACGGTGCAGATCGCCGACGCCACCGGCGCGCTGGTGAACATGCTCGGCGTGATCCAGCCGAAACTGGCGGTGGCGCAGAGTTCCACCCGCGACGCCCTGACCCTGCTGCTCGCCAATGGCGCGAAGTTGGATCAGGCCGCGATCGACCTGCCCGCCATCCTGGCCAATGTCGGCAAGTTCACCCAGAACGGCACCTACGCCAACGCGTACGTGTGCTCCCTGGACGTGTCCCTGTACGGCGTGCTCTTCCCGCGCGGTCTGTTCAACCAGATCGGCGGCAACTCCCACTCGGCGGTGTGCCGGCCATGATCGAGACAATCAAGAACCGCTTCCACAGCAATCGCAACTTCTGGCTCGGCCTGATCGGTGCGCTGGTCATCGTGGCGCTGCTGCTGGCCTCCAATGCCTATCGCCTGATCGGCGTGGGTGAGCAGTCCATCGAGGCCGAGTTCGCCCAGACCGCCGGTGTGAAGGTCGGCGACAAGGTGGACGTCTCCGGCGTTCCGGTCGGCCGGGTGGCCGGTATGGAACTCGAGGGTGACCACGTGCTGATCACCCTCCAGATCAGCGATGACGTGAAGCTCGGGCCCGATGCGCGGGCGGCCATCAAGATGGCCACCCTGCTGGGCGCGCGCTACATCGACCTCGATCCGGGCGACGGCTCCGGACTGCCGGGCGACCGGATTCCCGTGAACAACACCGATGTCCCCTACAACCTGGCCGACGTGGTGCAGGAGGGCACGCCCAAGTTCGCGGCCCTCGACACCCAGAAACTGGCCGAATCGCTGAACCTGATCAACCAGCAGCTCGGCGACACCCCGCAGCTCACGGTGCAGGCCCTGGACGCGGTCGGTGCGCTGGCCAAGACCATGAACGACCGCAAGAACGACGTCGACCAGCTGCTGAAGGATCTGGACAAGGTCACCAGGATTCTGGCCGACAACCGCAACAGCGTGCTGCTGGTGATCACCCAGGGTGAGGCCATCGCCAATCGGGTGATGGAGCGCCAGGGCCTGCTGCGCTCGCTGCTGGACAACATCGCCACCCTCAGCCGCCAGCTGCAGGAGATCGGCGCGCAGAACGACAACCAGTTCGGCCCGACACTCCAGCAGCTCAACACCATGGCCGAGGGTCTGCAGAAGAACAAGGACAACCTGGACCGGCTGCTGTCGATCATGCCGCCGTCGGTTCGGCAGTTCAACAATGTGTTCGGCAACGGCAATTACGGCGAGGTCGGTCTGCCGTGGCTGTTCCCGGACAACTGGCTGTGCTTCGCGCATGTGGCAGAGGGGTGCCAGTAATGACCAAGTTCACGCGAATCGCCAAGGCCGTCATGATCGGCGCGGCGGCCCTGGCCGTCGGCAGCTGCTCCGTCGTGCCCATCGGGGTGAAGGACGCCGTCGGACAGACCCAGCACTTCACCGCCGACTTCCTCAATATCGCGGGCATGTTCGAGGGCAACCCGATCACCGTGCTCGGCCTCGAGGTCGGCAAGGTCGACAAGATCGTGCCCAAGGGTGAGTACGTCGAGGTCCACATGACCGTGGACAAGGGCATCAAGATCCCGAAGGACGTGACGGCGGCGCTCATCTCGCCCTCCATCGTCACCGACCGGCACATCGAGCTGACCCCGGTGTACACCGGCGGTGAGACCCTGCCCGAGGACGCGCACCTGACCACCCAGCAGACCCGGACGCCGGTCGAGCTGGACCAGATGATCAAGACCATCGACGCCTTCGCCGAGGCGCTCAAACCGCAGGAGGGGCAGGAGGGCATCGGCCCGCTGTCCGGTCGGGTGCTCTACCCGATGCTCAACGGCCAGGGCGAGAAGATGCGCGACACCCTCAACGCCCTCTCCGGTGCGCTGAAGGTGGGTGTGGACAACAAGGACGCGGTCTCCAGCATCATCATCAAGCTCAATGAGCTGACCACCATGCTGGCCGAGAACGACCAGGCGGTCCGGGATTTCAGCGACAAGATGACGCAGATGTCCACGCTGCTGGCCGAGCAGGCGCCCGGCCTGCAGGCCACGCTGGATCAGCTCAATGCCTTCCTGGCCAATACCAGCGGTGCGTTCGCGGAGTACCAGAACGAACTCAACGGCACGCTCACCGGTCTCACCAATGTCACCCAGCAGCTGCGCGACAACGCGGCCGGTGTGGTCGAGATCGTGGACGTGGCACCGCTGCTCATGCAGAACCTGGACCGCTCGGTCAACCGTCAGGGCCGGTTCATCCGCCTGCACGCCGTGCTCGGCACCGCGCTCTCCGGTGAGATCGTCAGCCTGTTCTGCGAGCGCATCCAGATGCGGGCAGACGGCTGCCGCACCGGCAAGATTGAAGATTTCGGACCCGATCTCGGGCTCACCGCGGCAATGTTGGGACTGACACGATGAGCAACCGACTGAGCCGGGACGCCCGGCGCACCAAGCGGATTCGCCGCGGCGTGGTCGCACTGGCCGCGACCGTCTCGACGCTGGCGGTCTCCGGCTGCGGTGTCACGGTCGAGAACCTGCCGCTGCCGAAACCCGGTGCGGGGCGAGATACGTACACGATCCACGCCGTTTTCGAGAATGCGCTGAACCTGCCGGACCAGGCCAAGGTCAAGATCGGCGGCTCCGACGTCGGCGTGGTCACCAAGATCGAGACCAAGAATTTCGAAGCGCATGTGGATCTGGCGATCCGCACCGATATCGAACTCCCGGCCAACAGCACCGCCGAACTCCGCCAGGCCACCCCGCTCGGCGATGTCTTCGTGGCGGTGTCCAAGCCCAAGGACGAACCGGGGCAGCAGGTCCTGGAGGACGGCGACACCCTCAGCCGCGAGCAGACCTCCGCGGGCGCGACGGTCGAGGAACTGCTGCTGTCGGTCTCGCTGCTGTTCAACGGCGGCGGCATCGCCAGCCTGACCAAGATCACCAACGAGCTGGAATCCATTGTGGGCGGGCGAGGTCCGCAGCTGGCCCACCTCATCACCCAGATGACCGGCATCACCGCCAGCCTCAACGACAACAGCGCCCGGGTGGACCAGACCCTCGCGGGATTCAGCGCGCTGGCCACCACCCTCGAGGCCAATCACAACGAACTGGGCCAGGTGGCCGACAGCCTGCCGAACATGATCGGCGCCATCGCCGAGAACAACCAGGCCCTCGGCGAACTGCTCACCAAGGTCTCGACAACCAGTGCGGCCCTGGGCGACTACGCCAACACCACCTCCGCCGAACTGGCCAGCCTGCTCGACAACGTGCAGCAGCTCATGGACGCACTGGCGCAGACGGAACCGAATCTCGGCCCGGCGCTCGACGCCCTGCGCGAGATCCGTCCCATGGCCGACGCGTCCTTCAAGGGCAACACCCTCGCCGTGGCCGCCACCCTGACCATGCTCGACATCGGCCTGCTCACCGATCCGGCCAACAGCAAGTTCCCGGACCTGAAGGACTTCAGCGATTTCGCGGGCAGCCTCATCCAGGTGTTGCAGATCGTCCAGGGCCGGATCTCGGGGGGCCACCGATGAGCTGGGTGAAGGCGCACAAGAATCTGGTGTCGAACGCCGCGCTGGTGCTCATTCTGCTGGTGGGTGCGTCCTACCTGGCGGTGAGCGTCATGCGGGTGAATCCGCTGCGCGATACCTACCGGGTGACGGTCAACCTGGACCGTTCCGGCGGTCTGCAACCGGGCAACGACGTGACCCTGCGCGGCTACCGCGTCGGCAAGGTCGCCGAGATCTCGCTGGTCGACAATGGCGCGGGCATCGCCGCCATCGCGGAGATCGACACCAAATACAAGATCTCCTCCGATACCCGGATCGCCGTCCAGGCGCTCTCGGGCGCCGGTGAGCAGTACATCGACTTCCGGCCGAACACCGACCAGGGCCCGTACCTGCGCGACGGTTCGGTGGTGGCCTTCGATCCGGAGGCCGTGCGGACCCCCACGCCGGTATGGGCGGTGCTGGACAACTCCAGCGAGCTGATCGCCCAGGTCGATCCGGACAAGTTCAGTGTGATCCTCAACGAGTTGGACATCGCCTTGTCCGGCGGCCAGGACCAGTTGCGCGCCATGATCAACGGCATCAGCCTGGCCGCCGCCGGGCTGGACGGCCTGTTGCCGCAGACCACCAATCTCATTACGAACCTGCGCACCATCGCCGACACCACCTCGCTGGCCCAGCCGGATCTGGGTACGCTGACCGCGAATTCGGGTGTGCTGTTCCAGCAGTTCAACGACGCCAACGCCGAACTCCAGCGGATCCTGGAGCAGGCGCCGGGCCAGATGGAGACCCTCGGCGCGGTGCTCGACAAGACCGCCGATCCGATGACCAGCCTGGCCCAGAACTTCGCGGCCATCACCAAGGCCGCGCAGTTGCGGGTCCCCGCGTTGCGGGCGCTGTTCCCGTCGCTCGTGGTGGGCACCTCGGCCATGGGCGTACCCGCGCACGACGGCGAGTTCTACACCATCGTGGATATCTGGCCGCGCCCGTACTGCCAGTACCCGGCCAAGACGGTGCGGCCCGAGGTCGCCACCGACAACACCTTCCCTCGGTGGACGGGCACCTGCCTCAACCCTCCGGCGGATCAGCAGATTCGCGGTTCGGCCAACGCGCCGCGGCCGGATGTGCCGAACAACGGCGCCAATCCGCCCACGGATGTCGACCTGAACGAGCGCACCCTGCCGCCCGTGAAGTGAGCGCGAGCATCCCGGTACGGTGGTGTGGGTCACCGGGCCGGGCTTACTCGCCGAGCAGAACCTAGACGGTGCGTCCGCAGCGCACCGGGAAAAGTGAGAGCAATTTCCATGTCGGATGACGCTGCCCAGAACAAGACAACCGAAGAAGACGATTCGACGGCCGGGGCCGATGCCGTGGGCAGCGCCGACACTGCTGCTACGGAGAAGATCGAGGCCGCCGACGCCACCGCGGAATCGACGCCGGACCTGAGCAAGAAGGCCGATGCGGCCGAGCCGAAGGCCCCCGAAGCCAAGGCCCCCGAAGCCAAGGCCACCGAAGCCAAGGCCACCGAAGCCAAGGTCCCGGCAGCGAAGGTCTCGACCTCGAAGAGCGCCCAGCCGACCCCGCCACCCCCGCCGCGGGAGCCGCAGCGCCCCGCCGCCACCGGAGGGGGCTCGGGTGGTGGATCGCTACCGCTCATCGCCGCGTTCACCGCGGGTGTGCTGCTGGTCGCCGCCATCGCCACCGGCGTGTGGTTCTTCCTGCAGAACCGCACGCACGAGAACGAACTCGCCGCCCGCGACGAGGCCACCGCGGCCGCTTGCGAATTCGGCAAGGCGGTCTCCAGCTATGACGCCGCGAATCTGGGCGACTACTTCGACAATGTGAAGTCGCGCTCCACCGGACAGTGGGGCCAGTTCTTCAGCGGTGCGGCCGACACCCTCGAAACGGCCATGAAGAGCGTCAACGCCCGCTCCACCCTGGACGAGATCCACTGCGCCTACGAGTCCGGCGACGAGAACAAGGCGTCCATCGTGCTGATCATCACCCAGGTCCGCTCCAATTCGGTGGTGCCGCAGCCGGACATGCTGACCGTGCCCGGTGTGGCGGAGATGGAGAAGAAGGACGGCAAGTGGCTGGTGGCCAACTTCGACTCCCCCACGCTCAAGGGCCTGAACCCGGTCGCCCCCACCGGCCCGCAGCCCGGCCAGACCGAACCCGAGCAGCCCGCCCCCGACGCCGAGACCCCGGCGCCCGGTAACTGACCCCACACCCGATAGCGGACGCCCCACTCGCAACCAGGCGGGTGGGGCGTCTGTCGTTCGGGGGCGGTCGCCTCAGAACAGCGTCAGGGCGTCCGGGTCGGGTGCCGCGGTGGCCGACCGGCGACGCATCGGCGGCGGGGCGGGAATGGTGTCCTGCAATGCGGCCGGATCGGCTACGGTCGCGGCCGTGGTCGCCGCATGGGCGGGCACCACCGGAATCGGCGTGGTCGGCGGGGTGGCGTCGGCGGCTCGGGTGTGGGGCGGTGTCGCGGGCTCCGCCGCGGCGGGTTCGGTGAGGTCCGGTTCGGGCAGGTCCGGATCGGGCAGCGCGCCCGCGGCCACCTTGCGCGCGGCCTGTCCCGCCAGCGTGTCGGCCTGTTCGTTGAAGTAGTTGCCCACATGTCCGCGTACCCAGCGGAAGCGCACGGGCCCGGGGCGAGTGGAGATGGCCTCGTCGATCAGGCGGATGAGTTCGACATTCTTGACCGCGCCACCGTTGGAGGTGCGCCAGCCATTGCGTCGCCAGCCGTTGATCCACTCCGAGGCGCATTTGATGGCGTAGAGGGAATCGCTCTCGATGAGCAGGGGTTCGGATCCGTGATGGGCGCGTACCGCCTCGAGTAGCGCGCGTAGCTCGGCGATCTGATTGGTGCCGGTGGGAGCTCCGCCACTGGCCGATCCGCCCGCGTGATTGACCCAGGCCCACCCGATGGCGCCACCCGGGTTACGCAGGCACGATCCGTCGGTGCTCACGATGATCATGCTTGGCACCCTACGCAATCCGGCCGACAAGATCCGTTCCGTGGAATCCCTCTATCTCCCTTCGCAATTGCGATTCGGTCCGTCGCACCGCCGATTGTACGGCCGGATGCAGCATTCGTGAGCACAGGCGGCCTAGAAGACCTGGCGGTTTGAAATACTCCGCCTCGGAGGTGATCACCGAACGACCGTAGCCCAGCGGATCGAATCGCAGGCTGACCACCGCGAGCGGGGAGTCCGCAGGCGCCGCCTTCCCCGGTCGGCGCCTGCGGAGTGTGTACTCGATGACCGCGTTGCGGCGGTACTCGGTGATCTCACACTCGACCGTCGGATGCCACGGGCCCACCCGGAGGGTGCACGCGAAGGTCGCCCCCGCACCGTGGTCGGTCTCCCCGACGGGTTCGAAGGCGGCGACGGCGAAGGCCCAGTCCGGCACGAACTGATGGTTGTCCGTGTATCTGAACGCGACCTCCACGGGCGCTCCGACGTCGCTCGCGAGTTTGATATGGCCCATAGGTGCTCCCTGTCCCACGGCTGCGGTTAAAAGTACTACATCCGTCCTCTTTATTGTCAGGGTTACCGAGCCTTTGCCGCATTCCCGATATGTGATCAACCGTCCAATTCATTGACGATGTGAGCCGCGATGGGCAGCGCCGATGTCGCGGCGGGTGAGGGGGCGTTCAGGACGTGAACCGACCGATCCGTTTTCTCGAGCAGGAAATCGTGGACGAGCGTGCCGTCGCGCAGCACTGCCTGCGCCCGGATGCCCGCCTCGCGCGGCAGCAGGTCGTCGAGCGTGAGCTCCGGGCAGTAGCGCCGACATTCGGCCAGGTAGCCGCGCTTGAACAGCGAATTGCGCAGCTCCCGAACGCCGGTCCGCACATTGGCCGCCGCCACCCGGTGAAAACCCCGGAATCCCAGGATCTCCCGCACATCACGCAGATCGACGCTGCCCTTGCGGTAGCCCTCGCGGGCCAGACCCAATACCGCGTTCGGCCCGACGGTCAGGTCACCGTCGATGGTGGGGCTCAAATGCACACCCAGGAAGGGCAATTCGGGGTCCGGGATGGGATAGATGAGGGTGCGCACCAGATCTTTGCGGGCCGGCGGCAGCTGGTAGTACTCGCCCCGGAACGGCACGATGCGCAGCTGGGTCCGCAGGCCCGCCAGCCGCGCCAGCCGATCGGCCTGCAGACCCGCGCACACCACCAGCCGCCGGGCCCGCCAACGTCCGGCCGGGCCGGAAACGGTGACCGCGTCGCCGGTTTCGTCGATGGCGGTGATCTCCGCCCCGAGTATCACGGTGCCGCCCGCGGCCCGCACCTGCGCCGCCAGCGCGGCCGTCACCCGGGCGTAGTCGATGATCCCGGTATCGGGGACGAACAGCGCGCCCACCCCGGTCACCCGGGGCTCGCGCCGCCGCAGTTCGGCGGCGTCGAGCAGTTCCACGTCCACGCCATTGGTGGCCGACCGCTCGTACAGCGCCAGCATTCGGGCATGCTCGGCGGAATCGGTCGCCACCAGCAGTTTTCCGCACACCTGGAACGGAATGCCATGTGCCGCCGCGAATTCCTTGGTGCGCCGCGCCCCTTCCCGGCACAGCCGCGCCTTCAGGCTGCCCGGCGCGTAGTAGATGCCGGAGTGGATGACGCCGCTGTTGTGCCCGGTCTGATGGGTGCCCAGCGCGGCGGCCTTCTCCACCAGCAGCAGACTCGCCCCGGGGTGGCGGGACAGCAGCCGGTGGGCCGTGGCCACGCC
>NZ_JASCXP010000191.1:0-13283 GCF_030010695.1 Nocardia sp. CC201C | reverse complement strand
ACCCGGGGGGGGGGGGGGGGGGCGGTAGGGCCGCCCGCGGCGGTGCCCGCCGCGCCGACGACGGGTGCGAAGCAGAGGGCGGCCGCGAGGACGGCCCGGACAGCGCGGTCGCGCACCATGGGTACCTCTTTCCGTCGGCCGGACTCCACGGTCCGGCGATCCCCCGGCAAATTACCGGACGGAAGTATCGCGGCCGGGGCCGCCCGCCTCAGGACGCGGCCGGGGCCTCGAAACGCGACAGCGCCAGCAGGCGCGAAATGGCGCGCAGGTACTTCTTGCGGTAGCCGCCGTCCAACATCTCCTGGGAGAAGATCCGGTCCAGTTTGGCGCCGGAGACGGTCACCGGGATACCGGCGTCGTAGAGCCGGTCGGCCAGCACCACGATGCGCAGCGCCACCGCCTGATCGGTCACCGTGTGCACGCCGGAGATGTAAACCGCCGAGATGCCGTGGATCAGCGCGCCGTACCGCGACGGGTGCAGGGTGCTCAGGTGCTTGCACAGCTGGTCGAACTCGTCGAGGGTGGAATCCGGTGTGGCGGCGGCCTTCTCGGCCAGCAGCTCGGGCGCGGTGGGTTCGGGGGCGGGCGGCAGGTCGCGGTGTCGGTAGTCGGGTCCGTCCACGCGCACGGCCTCGAACAGCGAACCCAGTTTCTTGATCTCGCGCAGGAAGTCCTGGGCGGCGAAGCGGCCCTCGCCCAACTGCCCCGGCAGGGTGTTGGAGGTGGCGGCCACCGAGACGCCGCGTGCGGTCAGCTCGGTCAGCAGGCGCGAGACCAGCATGGTGTCGCCCGGATCGTCGAGTTCGAACTCGTCGATGCACAGCACGCTGTTGGCGGCGAGCCGCTCCACGGCGTTGTTGAAGCCGAGCGCGCCGACCAGATTGGTGACCTCACCGAAGGTGCCGAAGGACTTCGGGGCGGGCACGCTGTGGAAGATCGAGGCCAGCAGGTGGGTCTTGCCGACACCGAAGCCGCCGTCCAGGTACAGGCCCACGCCCTGCACCGGCTTCTTCTTGCCGAACAGGCCCTTCTTGTCGGCGGCCTTGCGCACCTTGGTGACCTGGGCGGCGAACTCCTCGGCCGTGCGCACGGCGGCGGCCTGGGTCGGCTCCTTGGGATCGGGGATGTAGGAGGCGAAGCTCACCTCGTCGAAGGTGGGCGGCGGCACCATCTGGGCGACGAGCTGATCTGCCGGAACCTCCGGGTGGCGATCGACGAGGCGTTGTTGCACCCGCGTAGCGTACTGACGTGGTGTGATGGACAGTCATGCAGCGTATCCCCAATGTGACACAGCTCGCAGCCGTTGGTGACGACCACCTGGTCGGGATGTACGCCTATCCGGCGCGACCGGATCGGCCGTGGATACGCGTCAACTTCGTCACCAGCATCGACGGGGCGGCCACCCTGGACGGACGCTCCGGCGGACTCGCCACCCCCGCCGACAAGAGGGTCTTCCATCTGCTGCGTGACCTCGCCGACGTGGTGCTCGTCGGTGCGGGCACCGCCCGCGCCGAGAACTACGGGGCCGCCCACACCGACGAGCGCCTGCGAATCCGGCTGCACCACCACGGGTTCGGCGGCCACCCGGACGGCGCACCGCCCCGCATCGCGGTGGTCACCGCCAGCGCGGCACTCGATCCCACCAGCCGCCTGTTCACCGATACCGGCGCCCATCCGCTCATCCTCACCACCGTCGACGCGCCCGCCGACCGCAAGAAGGCGCTCACCGACGCCGGAGCCGAGATCGTCGAAGCGGGCGAGACCGCCTGCACCGCAGACGGAATCCGCACCGCCCTGGGCGAACGCGGCTTCCGCCGGGTGCTGTGCGAGGGCGGCCCCGCGCTCTTCGGCGACCTCATCGAGGCAGAGGCCGTCGACGACCTCTGCCTCACCGTGACACCCCTGCTGGTGGGCGGAAACGGACGGCGGATCGCGTTGTCCCCCAATGCCATGCCGACCCCCATGTGCTGTCGGCACCTGCTGCTCGCGGACGACGGCACCATGCTCACCCGCTGGGAACGCGCCCACCCGCATGGCTGACGCCACCCTCGCGACCTCGTTCGCCGGGTCGGCGGCGCACCGGCCGCCCCACCCATTGCTGAAACGAGCCGCCGGACCTGGCAGGCTGTAGCGCATGCGCTGGACTCGGGCCGCTCTGCTGGCGTCGACACTTTCGATCCTGGTGACCACCGGCTGCGGGGCCGGACCGTCGGACCGCCCCGACGTCGCCGTCGAACGGCCGCGCCAGGCCGGGGAGGTGCAGACCTCCACCGAACCCACCCCGCCCCCGGCCCCCGAGGTGCCGAAAACCGAGCTGGCATGGCGGGATTGCACCGTCCCCACCTTCAATCTGCTGTCACTGGGCCCGCCGCCCGCCGGACTCGTCCTGGAGTGCGCCGAATACACCACGCAGGTGGACGCCACCGGCGGCGTGGGCGGCAACTTCCAGACCGCGGCCCTGCGCGCCCGCTACGACCGCACCCCCGCCGACGCCGCCCCGCTGGTGCTGACGTCGGGTTCGGACCGGGCCTCCACCGCCACGCTGGCGGCCTTCGCGGCGGGCGGAGCGGGAGCGCTGCTGAGTGAGCGGCCCGTGGTGGCCGTGGACCGGCGCGGCATCGGCAGCTCCGAGCCCATCGACTGCGTGGGTGGCGATATCCGGCAGCGACTGCTCGACCAGGCCCAATTCGGTCCCGGGGCAAGCGATCCGGTGGCGGCGGTGGCCGGGCTGAGCCAGGACGCCACCATCTCCTGCCAGGACTACCTGCAACCCGGACAGGGCACCTTCGACGCCGCGCACGCCGCCGACGACATCGAACAGCTGCGGCGGCAGTGGCAGGTCGAGCACATCGCGCTGCTCGGCAGTGGCAGCGGGTCGAATATCGCGCTGGCCTACGCCCGCAAGTACGGCGACCACCTCGCCCGCCTGGTGCTCGACTCCCCCGCACCGGTCGACACCGATGCCGTCGGCCGGGCCGAGCAGCGGGTCAAGGGCGCCGAGGCCGCGCTCACCGCCTTCGCCCAGCGCTGCCGGGCACTGAACTGCGCCCTGGGTGACGATCCGCGCACCGCCATCGCCGATCTGGTGGCGCGGGCCGAGCGCGGGGAGTTCGGGGAACTGTCGGCGTCGGCGCTGGTGACCACGCTGCGCGACTTCCTCGGCGATCCGCGCGGACTGCCGAATCCGGTCGTCACCGAATTCGCCGACGCCCTGGCCGCACTCGGACGCGGCGATCGCGGACCCATCACGCCGCGGGTGCAGCGGGCCGCCGCGGCCATCGCCAACGACGGCGCGTTCGTGAACCGGTGCAGCGACAGCCAGCTGCCCGCCACTCCGGTGCAGGCCCGGGAGCTGATGGGCACCTGGGGCGGCGAATACCCGGTGTTCGGGCGGGTGGCGGCCATCGACCTCATGGTGTGTTCGGCCTGGCCGGTCGCCGCACCGCAGGCCATGCCGGAGAAGTTCGAACTCGACACGCTGGTGCTGGGCGCGAAGGCCGACCCGGTGGTCGGCGACGAGGGACGGCCCACGGTGACGGGGGCGCTGGCCGCGGCGGGGGCGCGCACCTCCACCGTGGAATGGCAGGGGTGGGGGCATCCGGTGGTGTCGCATTCCGGCTGTGCGCAGCGGGCCGTCGTGGACTACCTGCGGCAGGGCACCCTGCCCGAGAACGGCACCGCCTGTCCGGCCTGAGCCCGATCGGTCGGTCGGATGACCGGTAGGCGGGAGTCGCGCCGGTCAGCGCGGCCACGCCGATGCCCCGGGAGATTGTGCGCTATCGCACGCTTTCGGCGGGTCCGCGCACCCATGCCGGTACGTTCCGGTGTACCGTGCCCCAGTGTTCCTTCGCCAGCTCGAGCCCCGAACAGCTCGTACCACCGCCGAGGTCCTGAACTTCGCACTGTGGCCCTTCGCGATCCTGACCGTACTGAACCGAGTGTTCATCAAGGCCGTCAACGGATTCATCACCGACGACTTCCGACCGGTCTACAACGCGTCGCTGGCGTTCTTGAACAACCAGCCGATCTACACCGCGGACTTCGGCTCGACCGACCCGCACTACCTGTACCCGCCCAGCGGGACACTGCTCATCGCGCCGCTGGCGATTCTCGATCCGGAGAAGTCGCGCTGGTGCTTCATCCTGCTCAACGCGGTCGCGATTCTGCTCGCCTGGTATCTGCTGCTGCGCCTGTTCAAGTTCACGCTCTCCTCGGTGGCCGCGCCCGCGCTGCTGCTGGCCATGTTCATGTCCGAGACCGTGATCAACACACTGGTTTTCACCAATGTGAACGGCTGCCTGCTGCTGGCCGAGGTGGTGTTCATCCACTTGCTGCTGCAACGGCGAGACCTGTGGGCCGGAGCGGTCATGGGTCTGACCATCGCGGTGAAGCCCACGCTTGCGCCGCTGCTGCTCATCGCGCTGATGCGCGGCCAGTGGAAGACACTCATCACCGCTGTGGCCGTGCCCGCGGTGCTGAACGCGCTCGCCTGGCCGCTCATCGTGGATCCGATGGACTTCGTGAACCGGACCGTGCCGTACCTCATGGAGACCCGCGACTACTTCAACAGCGCGATCGTCGGCAATGCCGCCTACTACGGCGTCGCCGACTGGCTCACCTGGACCATCCGCCTCACGATGTGCGTACTGGTCGCGATCTCGCTGTGGCTGCTGTACCGCTACTATCGCGACGACGAGGTGTTCTTCATCTGCACCATGTCGGGCGTGCTGCTGATCGCGTCCTGGCTGCTGCCCTCGCTGGGCCAGATGTACTACTCGATGATGGTGTTCCCGTTCCTCATGACGGTGGTGCTGCGCAATTCGGTGCTGCGGAACTGGCCCGCCTGGCTGGCCATCTTCGGTTTCATGACCTACGACAAGTGGCTGTCGGACCGCTGGCAGAGCGCCGGTCGCACCCTGGAGTACCTGCGCACCACCTTCGGGTGGGGTCTGCTGCTCATCGTGGTGTTCTGTGTCCTGGGTGACCGCTATCTGGCCGCCAGGCGCGAGGGTCGGCTGCGCGTCGGCCTCACCCTCGATCCGCCGTGGATGCATCCGGAGACCGCGGTGACACGCGAGCGGTTGAACGGGCGGCCCCGCGAGGCCGTCGAAACCGCCAAGCCGTAGGACGCTGCGAGCGCCGAAGCGACGTATTAGCGTGGGGGCATGAGTTCCGATGCTGATACCTCGCTTCCGGCACCGCGCATTCAGCTGACGCCGCAGGAGTGGCGGGCCAAACTCTCCCCCGAGGAGTTCCGGGTGCTGCGGGAGGCCGGCACCGAACGGGCCTTCACCGGCGAGTACACCGACACCGAGACCGAGGGTGTCTACTCCTGCCGCGCCTGCGGGGCCGAATTGTTCCGCAGCGGCGAGAAATTCCACTCGCACTGCGGCTGGCCGTCGTTCTTCGATCCGGCGAACTCCGACGCGGTCATCCTGCGCCCGGACGATTCACTGGGCATGCGCCGGGTCGAGGTGCTGTGCGCCACCTGCCACAGCCATCTGGGGCATGTCTTCGAGGGTGAGGGCTATCCGACGCCCACAGACAAACGTTACTGCATCAACTCCATCTCGCTGCGGCTGACGCCCACGGAGCGGTAGCGCGGGCAGCGGTGGAGGACGACGAACGGACCCACGACACGTCGGTGTCACCGCCCATGTGCACCTCGGTGGTCGCGGTCCGATCGAACAACCAGTCTTCCTGCGTCGCACCCCTCGGACTCCGCAGACGAACGAGTCGCAGAAACTCTACGGAGAGCGAGGGATTCCCCGCATGCCCCGAATTCCTGGGGCATGCGGGTGGCCAACGGTCGGCTATCGCGCTCAGGGCAGCGCGTTGACCAACTGTTCCACCTCTACGCGCGGGCCGGTGAAGAACGGGATCTCCTCGCGGACGTGCAGGCGGGCCTCGGTGGCGCGCAGGTCGCGCATGAGGTCGACGATGCGGTGCAGTTCGGGGGCCTCGAAGGCCAGCAGCCACTCGTAGTCGCCGAGGGCGAAGGAGGCGACGGTGTTGGCGCGTACGTCCGGGTAGCCGCGGGCGGCTTTGCCGTGGTCGGCCAGCATCTTGCGACGCTCCTCGTCGGGGAGCAGGTACCACTCGTAGGAGCGGACGAAGGGGTACACGCAGATGTACCTGCCCGCCTCCTCACCGGCGAGGAAGGCCGGGATGTGGCTCTTGTTGAACTCGGCCGGGCGGTGCAGGGCGGCATTGCTCCACACCGGGGCGCTGGCGCGGCCCAGTTCGGTGGTGCGGCGGAAATCGGCGTAGGCGGCCTGCAATTCCTCGATCTGCTCGGCGTGCCACCAGATCATGAAATCGGCGTCGGCGCGCATCCCGGCCACGTCGTAGAGGCCGCGCACCACCACCCCGCGCTCCTCCAGCGAATCGAAGAAGGCCCTCGCCTCCTTGACGATCGCCTCGCGCTCGTCCCCCAGCGCCCCGGGCTCCACCTGGAACACCGAGAACATGAGGTAGCGGATGGTGTCGTTGAGGGCCTTGTAGTCGAGTCGCGCCATACCCCCATCGTGCCATTCACCCGGATCGTCTCGGCACGCCGGGCGACGTGTTCGGGATAGATGTCGAACACACCCGCCACCGGCGAGTTTCGGCGCACACTCGCGCGCCGGGCTCACCGGTGGTGCGCGCCGCCACGCGTGTGCCGCCTCGACGGCGAAGGGTCCGACTGCCCGCGGTCGTTCCGCCGGTGCCGCGCGGTGGATCCGGGGCTGCTTGCGCCACGGGCTCCGCCGTCGGGCGCGTCCTCGCCCGCGACGGCCGGGCTCGCGCACGAGCGCCGAGCCAGCGGATAGACGGAACCGACGACGGGTGGGCGGTTTCACGCCGCTGCCGACATCCCGACCGGCGAGAATGTGCGCGCCACGTTCATGGCCGAGCCGTTCGCCGCGCACCCGATGCACGGTGCCGCGTTCACCGGACGCTGGCCAGGTGGTTCGCGATACGGGTGGCGGCGGTGGTGCCGGACGCGGCGCACGCGGGGACGCCGACACCGTCCAGATAGGCCCCCGCCAAGGCCAGGCCGGGGAGGTCGGCGACGGTATCGCGCAGGGCGGCAATGCGTTCGGTGTGGCCGGGGGCGTACTGCGGGAGGCCGCCGGGCCAGCGCTGCACCACCGTGGTGACGGGACGGACCGGGGTGCCGATGACGGTGGTGAGGTCGTCCACGGCGGCGGCGGTAAGGTCCTCGTCCGACCAGGACAGCGGGGCCGGGTCGCCGAAGCGGCCGAAGGAGGCGCGGACCAGGGCCACCTCGCGGGCGGCCAGATGCGGCCATTTGCGGCTGGAGAGCGTGAACGCCTTGGCGCGCAACGGTTCCCCGGTGGCGACGAGAATCCCGGAATTGTCCGGCAGCGGGGTGTCGCGCGGGAGGGCCAGCGCCACTACGGCGGAGGAGGCCAGTTCGATGCCACCGGCGAGGTCGGCGGCGGCCGGGGCGATCTCGCGCAGCAGGGCGGCGGTGACGGGGGCCGGGGTGGCCAGCACCACGGCGTCCACCGGGCCGATCGGGTCCAGTTGCCAGCGCGCACCGGTGCGGGTGAGACGGGTTGCGGCGGTGTCGGTTTCGACCCGCACGTCGGCGGCGGCGCGCAAGGCGTCCAACAGGACCCGATAGCCGTCGCGAATGCCGCCGAAGACCGGTGTATCCGATTGCGGCGGAAGGGCCTTGCGCACGGCCTCGGTGAGACTGGCGGCTCCGGCGTCCAGCGCCGCCGCCAGCGTCGGCAGGGCCGCGCGCACTCCGATGGTGTCGGCGGTTCCGGCGTACACCCCGCCCAGCAGCGGATCCACGCTGCGCCGCACCACCTGCGCCCCGAAACGCTCCGCCACCAGCGCGCCCACCGCGACATCCCCGCCGCGTTCCCACCGCAGCGGCCATTCCGGCTCGCCCGCGATCCGCCCCATGGTCTCCGCGTCGACCAGCCCCGCAACCGCTTCCGCCGCTGCGGGAATCCCCATGAGGGTGCGTTCGGGCAACGGATGCGCGGCCCCGCCCGACCAGATCAGCGGTCGCTTGCCCGCCGGGTGCACCAATTGCTCGGCGATCCCCAATTCCCGCATCAGCGCCGGGATCTCGGGCCGCCGCCCCACGAACGCCTCGGCCCCCAGATCCACCGGCTCCCCCGCGATATCGACGGTCCGCAGAATCCCCCCGACCCGCTCACCCCCCTCCACCAGCACCAGCTCGACCCGCTCCCCCAATGCCCCCCGCAACCGATACGCCGCCACCAACCCGCTGATCCCGCCACCGACCACCGCGACCCGCATCGACCACTCCTCAGCCACTCGGAATCACCGCACCCGACCGCACGAGCGAGGCGACAGCGACACCGCATCCCACCGGCGAGCCGCTGCCCTTCGGAACCTACTCCTGCACCGGCTGTGACCCACGCCGCCCCTGGTCACCCGCGACACCACACGGTGATCGACCGCGACGCCGCCGAAGCAGGCTCCGCACGGGCAGCCCGCGGCCGCGATTCAGGCCCCATGGTCGGCTACCGTCACGCCATGGAGACACCCGAGCTCGCCGAGCTGATCCGGCTGTTCGAGGGCGAACCCGATACGCGATACGACGACCTGCACTGGCCCGTCGGACTGCACGGATTCCGACTCACGCGCGGTGTGACCACCGTGCTGTTCTCCATAGACCCGTCCGCCGCCGAGGCATATGTGAGCCTCTACGTCGACGACATGGAGATCGTGCATATCGGCCGCTTGCGGAGGCTGTCGCACCTGACGGTGGTGCGCGACGGGTCCGGCGGCGAGGGGCTTCGACTGTGGTTCCGCGACAACGACATCGAGCTGCTGGAGCTCACCACGAAGCCGAAGATCCGGGTGTCGTGGAGCCCGAAGCCCATTGGGTCCTGGTAGCGGCTGACGCGGTCAGAGTGGGGTGGGGAGGCTGTGGATGAGTTCCACGGCGGCGGTGATGGCGCCCGGGTCGGTGTCGGGGAGGACGCCGTGGCCGAGGTTGAAGATGTGGCCGGTGGCGCCGAGGGCGATGGCCTGGTCGGCGTCGTGGGCGATGCGGCGGATCTCGGATTCCACGGCGGCGGGTCCGGCGAACAGGACGGCCGGGTCGAGGTTGCCCTGGAGAGCCTTGCCGGGGCCGATGCGGCGGACGGCGTCGGTCAGCGGGACACGCCAGTCGACGCCGACCACATCCGCGCCCGCCTCCGCCATCGCGCCCAGCAGTTCGCCGGTGCCGACACCGAAATGGATTCGGGGGACGCCGTATTCGGCCAGCTCGGCGAAGACGCGCTCGGAGTGCGGGAGTACGAACTCGCGGTACTGCGCCAGCGGCAGCGCGCCCGCCCAGGAGTCGAACAGCTGCATGGCGTCCACGCCGGTGTCCAGCTGGGCGCGCAGGAATTCGATGGTGATGTCGGTGAGCACGCCCATGAGCTGATGCCAGGCATCCGGATCGGCGAGCATCATGGCCTTGGTGCGCTCGTGATGCTTGCTGGGGCCGCCCTCGACCAGGTAGGAGGCCAGGGTGAAGGGGGCTCCGGCGAACCCGATGAGCGGGGTGTCGCCGAGTTCGTCGAGTAGCAGCCGGATACCGGCGGTGACGGCCCCGACCTCCTCGGCGCGCAGCCGCGGCAGCGCGCGGATATCGGCGAGGGTGCGTACCGGATTCGCGACCACGGGGCCGACACCGGCCACGATATCCAGGTCGATACCGGCGGCCTTGAGCGGAACCACGATGTCGGAGAACAGGATTGCCGCGTCCACCCGGTGGCGGCGGATGGGCTGCATGGTGATCTCGCACACCAGCTCCGGGTTGAAGCAGGATTCCAGCATGCCGGTCCCGGCGCGCAGCTCCCGATACTCCGGCAGCGACCGCCCGGCTTGGCGCATGAACCACACCGGACGCCGATGCGGCGTCGCGCCGGTGGCGGCGGCGAGGAACGGGGCATCGGTCAAGCGGCGGCGCGTGTGAGTGCTCATCACCGCTCATCGTAGAGGTGACCGGCGGCGCGCCTCCGACGACACCGGCCCCGGGAGGTTTACCTTTTGAGCGTGACACCGCTCGACTTCCGCGACGGCGCCGCACCGACCCCGGAACCCGATGAACCCGCCCGGTTCCGCGCCGCGGTCGAGGCGATGGGCACCGCAACCGTGCATCCTCGGATCGAGCTCGCACCGATCCGCCCGCCGCAGCGCCTGGCCCCCTACTCGTACGCCATCGGGGCGGAAGTCACGCAGGGCGACACCACCGTGGTGCCCGTGGACTCCGACGGTGACGCCTTCGGCCGACTCATCCTGCTGCACGACCCCGACGGCCAGGAAGCCTGGCACGGGGTGTTCCGGCTCGTCGCCTACATCCAGGCCGATATCGACGCCGCCCTGGCCGCCGACCCGCTGCTGCCGGAGGTGGCGTGGAGCTGGCTGGTGGACGCCCTGGAATCGCGGGTCCCGTTCACCGCGCTCGGCGGCACCGTGACCGCGACCAGTTCGGTGCGCTTCGGTGATATCGCCGGTCCGCCCCGCGCGCAGCAGTTGGAGCTGCGGGCCTCCTGGACGGTCGGCGATACCCTGATGCGGCCGCATGTGGAGGCGTTCGGCGAGGTGCTCGCTTACGCCGCCGGGCTGCCTCCCGCGGGAGTGACGCGCCTCGAGGTGCGGCCGGGCGGCGCGGACGATACGCAACAGTAATCACTCCGCTATCACCCTCGTCACAGCCGCGACCGGCGGGTGTCCAGCTGCCTGAACATCAAACTTTCTGTACCGCAACGAAATCAGCGGCGGCCACGTACGATACCGATCAGTCCGGCGCAGTCTCCGCAGCCGCCCGAATCCGAATGGGACGCGGACCCGGCCGCGCCCAACCCGTAGAGTTCAAGACCATGTCCGTACCAGACGATTCCGAAGCCACTGCCGCGGTCCCCCTGCTCGCGCCAGTGGACGGCGTACCACCGGTACTGGACACCGCCGCCGAGATAGCCGCCGCCGCCCGCAGCATCGCCGCCGGTTCCGGACCGCTCGCCGTGGACGCCGAACGCGCCTCCGGCTTCCGCTACTCCAGCCGTGCCTATCTCATCCAGCTGCGCCGCGCCGGGTCCGGCACCTTCCTCATCGACCCGATTCCGGTGGATCAGGACCTGGAGCCACTGGCAGCCGCCGTCAACGACCTGGAGTGGGTGCTGCACTCCGCCGACCAGGATCTGCCCGGACTGGCCGAACTCGGCCTGTACCCCGCCCGCCTGTTCGACACCGAGTTGGGCGGACGGCTGGCCGGATTCGAGCGCGTCGGCCTGGCCGCCATGGTGGAGCGACTGCTCGGACGGGAACTGCGCAAGGGTCACGGCGCTGCGGACTGGTCCACGCGGCCGCTGCCCGACGAATGGCTCAACTACGCGGCCCTCGATGTGGAGCTGCTGCTGGAATTGCGCGACGCGGTCGCCGTGGAACTGGATGACCAGGGCAAGACCGGTTGGGCCGCGCAGGAATTCGAACATGTGCGCACCGCCGAACCCGCGCCGCCCAAGGCCGACCGCTGGCGGCGCACCTCCGGCATCCACACCCTGCGCCGCACCCGTCAACTCGCCATCGTCCGGGAACTGTGGACCACCCGCGACAAGCTCGCCCGGCTGCGCGATGTCGCCCCCGCCCGCATCCTGCCGGATTCGGCCATCATCGCCGCCGCCACCAACGAGCCCAAGACCATCGCCCAGTTGCGCGCCTTGCCGATCTTCGGCGGCCCGCGGCAACGGCGGTACTCGCGCGAATGGCTGGGCGCGGTGGAGCGGGCCCGCGCGCTGCCCGACAGCGAACTGCCCCCGCTGGCGCAACCCTTCGACGGCCCCCCGCCGGTGAACCGGTGGGAGCGCCGCGACCCGGCCGCCGCCGCGCGACTGCAGCGCGCCCGCGCCGCCATGACCGATCTGTCCGGCGAGGTGTCGGTTCCGGTCGAAAACCTGCTGACGCCCGACCTGCTGCGCCGCATGTGCTGGGACGGTCTGCCGCGCACCGCCGCCAACGGCGACGGCGCGGCCGTGATCGACGACTACCTCAGTGCCGGGGGCGCGCGCCCGTGGCAGCGGGAACTCACGGTGCCGCGCCTCGCCACCGCGCTCTTCGCGCCCGCGCAGCAGACATAGCCCCACGCCGCGCGAGGACGGTCGCGGCACCCGTAGGCAGGGCACGCTACCCGCGACAGGTGCGGCCCACGGCAACAGGTGCGGCCGCGGCGACGAGCCCATCGTGCACCCCGACCGGGTGGCTGTCGTCCTCCATGACCGGCCGGATGTCAGTCCTCGTAGACGGGCGGACGGCGGTCCTTGCGAGCCCGCATGGCCTCGTCGAAGTTCTTGGTGGTGAGCCGCACGTACAGCTGCGCCATACCCTCCTGCTGCATATGCGATTCGAAACTGCCCGCCTCCATGCCGCTCCACAGCATGCGCTTGGTGAGCTCGGTGCCGACTCGGCTGTAGCGCAGGATCTGCTCGGCCAGGTCGTAGCAGGTGTCCAGGAGTTCCTCAGCAGGGACGACACGGGAGACCAGGCCGATGCGTTCGGCTTCGGCGGCATCCACGTCGCGACCGGTGAGCATGATGTCGAAGGCGCGGGAGGAGCCGATGGCGCGCGGCAGCAGATAGCTGAAGCCGAGCTCCGCGGAGGTGAGTCCGTTGTTGATGCCCGCCGCCCGGAAGTAGGCGTCCGCGGCGGCGATGCGGATGTCCGCGCCCACGCTGAGGCAGAACCCGCCGCCGATGGCCGCGCCGTTGACGGCGGCGATCACCGGCTGATGCATGCGGCGCAGCGCCAGCATGACGTCGTTGAACAGGTCCATGGAGCGGCGGGCGATACTGGTCCGGGTCAGCCCCGCGACGCCGGGCACGCTGCCCGAGTGCTGGAGGTCCGCCCCGGAACAGAAGCCCTCCCCGGCTCCGGTGAGCACCACCGCGCGCACCTCGTTGTCGGCGGCGACGGCTTGGAGGGTCTCCCGCAGCGGCACCATGACGTCGAAGGCCATGGCGTTCATGCGCTCGGGGCGGTTGAGTGTGATGAGCGCGACCCGCGGACGCGGCTTCTCGACGACTACGAAGGACATGCGGACTCCTGAACCGGCCGTTCCCGATAAACTGCAACCGGTTCTAGAATCTACGCGAGCGGCCGCGCCCCGCATCCGGAAATCGCGCGGACTCCGCGCCCTACGAGACGGCCTGTTCCGCCACCACGTCCGCGTCGACGGTCAGCGCGCCCCCGCGCAACCAGGCGGTCACCCGCTGGGCCACATCGGGCGGGGTGAGTCCGAGCTC
>NZ_JASCXP010000190.1:0-13582 GCF_030010695.1 Nocardia sp. CC201C | reverse complement strand
TACAGTGGAGCCTCAATAGGAACGTCGGCGTTCCCAAAACGTCGACGTTTTCAGCAGCTGTAGTGGAGTCGCGCATGATCGGCACAGGGCATACCGCAACCACCACCGCGTCCAACGGGCTCGCGGCGGTGCAGACGATTTCGGCTCCACTGCACGACGCGCGGGCACTGTCGCAGCGGCTGGTCACGCATTTCACCGAGGCGGTGACCCCCATCGGCGATCTACCCGGTGAGGTGCTGCGCGGCGAGGTCACCAACGTCACCCGGACCTGCGTGGAACTCGCCACCGGCGTCCTCGAGGGCCACGATGTCGAGGACAAGGTCGAACGCCTGCACCGGGCGGGCGCGGAATGGGCGCGTGAGGGCATTCCCATCGGGGCCATCCACCGTGCGGTGCGCGACGGCGTGGAACTCGCCTTCGGGCTGGTGCTGGAGGCCGCCGGACCCGACGACTACGCCCGCCTGATGCTCACCGCCCAGCGGTTCCTGGAGATCCTCGCGCTGATCAACGCCGCCTTCGCGGTCGCCTATGTGCGCGAACACCGGGCGGCGGCGGCCGAACACCACACGGCCGTGCAGACCGTCACCTCCGCGCTGCTGGCCGGACGTTCCGCCGCCACCATGGCGCGCTCCGGGGGCGTGGAGATAGCCGACTCGTATTCGGTGCTGGCCCTGGGCATTCCGGCGCCGCAGCCGCGCCCCGGACTCGATCTCACCGTCGCCGCCCGGCGCACGCTGCGGCGCGTCCAGGCCGCGCTGGCCGCGCACACCGCCGGTCGCGGGCTGTCGCTGCTCGGCACCGAGGGCGGCACCGTGCTGGTGCCCACCCCGGAACCGCTGCCCGTGGCCGATCTGGTGAGCCGACTGTCCGCGGCCACCGGGGTCGCACTGACCGCCACCGTGGTGCACACCGAGACCGGCGGCATTCCGGAGGCGGCCGAGCGCGCGCACGAACTGCTCGACATGGTGCACCGGCTGCAGTGCGCGCCGGGCCTGTACCGGTTCGACGATCTGGCGGTCGAATACCAGCTCACCCGGCCCGGGCCGGGCCGCGAACACCTCGGTGCGCTGCTCGACCCGCTCGACGAGCATCCGGACCTCATGGAGACGCTGCGCACCTACGTCGGCAGCGACCACAGCCGACAGCGCACCGCGCGGGTGCTGGGAGTGCACACCAATACGGTGGACTACCGGCTCAAGCGCATCGCGCAGCTGACCGGATTCGATCCGTCGCGGCCGTCCGGGTTGTGGCATCTGCGGTCTTCGCTGGTGGCGCGGACATACCGGAATTCGGCGGCGGAGGGTGCGGTCGTCGGTAAGCTGCCGTCGCGCGGTAACAACCCGGCGGGCAGGGAATTCCAGCGCATCTGAGCGGGCTGGGGCGCATCCGGAGGCGCGGCGAGTCCGAGGAACGCGGCGAGTCCGAGGAACGCGGCGCATTCGAGAAATGCGGTGTCACCGAGAGAAACGGGGCGACGGTGGGCGTGGACAGTACCCACTGGACACGGCAACGCGCCCCGGCCCTCGCGCAAGTAGGACCGGGGCGCGGAGCACGGCTTCGCCCCGGCGTGGAGCGAGGAATCGAGTCGACGTGCCGGGCGTGATCGACTCGACGCAGCGCGCGCGGCTTCGCCCGGCGTGGAGCATGTGACAGCCCGGCGTGGAGCACGGGACCGCCCAGCGCCGATCGTCGTTACGCCGGTGCGACTTCCGAGTCGTTTCGACGCGGGGTCACCGGCCGGGTATCGGCGGCGATCTCGATCCGCTCCCGAATCGGGCTGCCGGTAACCATTCTCGCGCACAGCTCGGCGAACTCCCGATGCCGGGCCAGGGCCCGGCGCGAGGTCGCGACCGACCACACCGTATCGATCCCGGCGGGCTGGAGCGGACGGCCCGCGAAACGGTCGGCCAGCCAATCCATCATGACCGGCGCGCCCAGGAACTGCAGGGGCAGATGGGCACTGAGCCGATCGCGCAGATAGTGCACGTGGCCGCCGCCGTACAGGTAGCGCCACACCTGAGCGTCGACATCGCCGACGGCGATCACCTCGTCGTTCACGCCCTGCACGATCAGCATGGGCATATCCGGAACCCGGTGGCCGGGCCGGATGTCGGCGAGGATGCGCCGCATCTCCGGATGGTCGAGGAAGGCGTCGACACCGCCGCGCACGTGGTTGTCGACACTGCGGAAGGCGAGCTTGGCCAGCAGCGGGATGGTGGCGCTGGTCTCCGCGCGCCGCAGCAGCCGCAGGTACTCGGCCGACACCCGGGTGCGCATAACACGATCCAGCTGCGGATAGGCCCGGCGCAGCCCGGCGGTGAACACCATGGCGAAACCCGCGAAGGCGGAACCGTTCATGCGCACGAAGGCGGCCGCGGGATCACCCACCGGTGAGCCCGCGGCCGCGCCGACGATATGCAGTTCGGGGGCGTAGTCGGTGGCCAGTTCCGCCGCCCAGCTGGTGGCCAGACCGCCGCCGGAATAGCCCCACAGGCCGATGGGCGTACCGGCGGCCAGACCGAGCGGGTCGAAGCGCAGGGCGGCGCGAGCCGCGTCGAGCGCGCGGTAGCCGGGCTCACGGGCCGCGCCGAACCGACCGCCGAGGCCCTCGTGATCGGGGACCGAGACCGCCCACCCGCGCGCCAGGGCGGCGGCGATGAGCGGCAGCTCCAGTTGCGGAATGGCGCCGAGCGCCCGCGCGCCGTGCCGTAACGCATAGGAGGGGAAGCACTTCGGGGCGACGGCATCGATGGCGCACTGAAAGGACACCAGCGGCCGCGGGGCGTCCGGATCGGCCTCCCAGGGCAGCGCGACCGTGGTCACCGCCGCTTCCGGGACGCCGTCCAGATCCCGGGTGCGATACAGCAGCTGCCAGGCCGAGATCCGCTGCGGCATTATGCCGAACAGGCTCAGCTCGACCTGGCGGGAGCGCAGTATCTCGCCGGGTGCGAACCGTTCCAGTTCGGCGGGGGCCGCGTGGAACGGGTCCGCGTCGGGCAGCACCGGCCGGGTGCGGGTGGCGGGTTGCGGCCGGAGCGGCACGGCCGGTGCGGTCTGCGGCATTACAGCTTCCCTCCGCCGCCGATCATCCAGGGGTTGAAACTGCACACCAGCTCCGGATAAGCGACCGGATCGAGTGCGCGCAGCGCGATGGAGATGGAGCGGGGTGAGTACATGATGGTCAGATGGTCGGAGAAGTCCTGCTCGCAGCCTTGCTGGAGGGTGATGTTCTCGACCGTGGCATCCGGCCCCGCCCGCAGGAAGGTCCATTCGTACGGATTGGAGATCTGATCGTGCCGGGTGCCGACCGAGGTGTAGGAGACGCCGGGCACCGTATCGCCATTCGCATTGAGAACCTGGTAGAAGTGTGAACCGGCGGCCTGCTGAATATTGGCCGTCCCCAGAATGGGTTGGTAGAAGCCTAGAATGTTCACGCCCAAATTGGTGATGATCCGGCCCAGTGTGGCAATTCCCAGCAATGAGGTGCCGTGATTCGTCGCACCGAAACCGATAACCTTTCCGACTTTTCCTTCTCCGCCTTCGAATTTCATATACTGGCTCGTCACTGGGCCACCTTGGGAATGGGCGATGACATCGACCTTGTCCGCACCGGTCGCGGCGAGCACCCGGTCGACCAGCGCGGCGAGCTGTTTCGCGGAATCCTCCATCGGGCCGACTCCGTGGCGGCCCGGCAGAATCTGACCGATGCCGCCGCCATCCAGCACGCCGAGTCGGCCGAAGTTCGTTGTGAACACGCAGAATCCGGCGCGAGCCAGTTGTGGCGACAGATAGGCGAAACTGTCGTAGGCATTCAGCCAGGTGCCGTGCACCAGCACCACCGGGCGCGGATGTTCGGCGGTCGGGCGGCAGCTCCAGTCGTTCGCGCCGGGCGGTGCGGCGTCCGGATGGGTGAGCCCGTGCGCGAAGGCGGCCAGGAAGGACGACATCTCCGGACCGCTGCCGCGGGTGTCCGTCGCGAAGCTGCGCGCGGACGACGATCCGGAGCCGCTGCCCGTATCGACGACGAATGTCGGGGTGCGGCCGTCGGCGGCGGGGGCGAGTCCGGATTCGATATAGTGCGCCAGCCCCTCCGGTGTGGCCGGAATTCCCGGTTCGGCGGCGGCCGTCCCGCCCGACATCGCCACCGCCGCGGCGGTAATGCTCGTGAGCGCGGCGCCCACGAGTGTCCGAATACCTCGTTGCATCGGAAACCTTTCGTCATTGTCCCGAACCGGGACCGTCCCGAACCCGAATTCGACGGTAGGGCGGGCGAATCCCGCATGTCACTCACGCTGTGTCAACCGACAAAGCGGCCGGGCGGGAGCGGGTGACGGTTTGTGGCGGGTGACAGGGCTCACTCGGGCAGCGGGTTCGCCAGGGCGATGGCGGTGCGGGTGAACAGCGGGGCCAGCAGCGGCAGCGCGGTCGCGCCGCGCTCGTGCAGACAGTGGCGGACCCGGTCGTCGATACCGCCGAGCAGCATGTCGATGGCCTCGGGATCCGGGTCGGCGGGCAGATCGCCCTCGCGGACGCCGATCCGCGCCACCGCCATGATGTAGTCGGCGAACATGCGGTGCACGCGGGCGCGGTGAGCGACCAGCGCCGGCCCCGCCGCGAGGGTTTCCACGTAGAGCGCCCGGGCCGCGCCCGGCTGGCTCGCCAGGAAGGCCAGGTAGATCTCGAAGGAGATCCGCACCCGGTCGGCGAAGCGCACACCCTCCATGCCGGTGACCGTGTCACGCAGTCCGTCCAGCGCGGCCTGCACCGCGAGATCGTATGCGGCGGCGAAACATTCGTCCTTACCGCCGAACATGGTGTAGAAGGTCCGGCGCGCCACCTTGGCGCGGCCGACGATATCGGCCACGGTGGTCGCCGCGTAGCCGACCTCGCCCACCGACTCCAGTACCGCGGTACACAGCCTGCGGTACTGCGAACTCGTCACCTCTTCGCGGCTGAGCCGATGCCGTCCGCGCGGCAGCGGCCCCGCGGCCTTCTCACTCACACCGCACAGAATAGGTGCGAGTGCGCCTGGACCACCGACCGACTCTCGAGGAGTGGGCTGGTCTCATGTCCGGCGCGCGGGTCCGGTATGGCGGATGTGGTCGTTCCGTTCCGGCGACAGCCGCCGTACGGTGGGGTTGCGGGCGGATGCCAGCACTTGGATGGGCGGGACGAGGAGGGCCGGGTGACGGTCGGGTTGCTCAAAGCGGTGGGGAATCGTGCGTACACCGAGGTCGAATCGGCGCGGCTGGTGCTGCGCACCGGCGTGGTGAGCGTCGAATCGCCCGCGACCATGGTGGCGGCGGCTACCGCCATGCTGCGGTACGGCACCATGGCGGCGGGACTGACGCTGTCGGCGGCCCGGTACGGCAACCGGACGGCCGTCATCGACGAACTCGGATCGCTGACCTTCGCTGAACTCGAGGAGCGGTCCAATCGGCTGGCCAATGCCTGGCGGGCGCGTGGGTTGCGCGGCGGTGAGGGCGTGGCCATTCTGGCGCGCAATCACCGCGGCCTGCTGGACGCGGTGTTCGCCGCGGCCAAGTGCGGTGCGCGAATCATCCTGCTGAACACCGACTTCGCGGGGCCGCAGATCCGGGACGTCGCGACCCGGGAGGGCACCGACCTGCTCGTCTACGACGAGGAATACGGAGAGATGCTCGCCGATGTCGCGCCGCGGCACGGCACCTGGCGCGCCTGGACCGAGAAGACCCGTCCGGACTGCCTGGAAGCGCTCATCGCCGAGGGGGACCCGTCGCCGCCGCCCGCACCCGGGGCCATGCCCAAGCTGATCCTGCTGACCTCCGGCACCACCGGCACCCCCAAGGGCGCACCGCGCGCGGAACCGAAATCCCTGGCCGCCCTCGGCGCGCTGCTGTCGAAGGTGCCCTTCCGCGCGGGCGAGGTCACCGAGTGCTGCGCCCCCATCTTCCACACCCTCGGATTCGCCTGCGCCATGCTGGGTCTCGGCTTCGGCTCCACCCTGGTGATCCGCCGCCGCTTCGACCCGCAGACCACCATCGAGAGCATGGAGCGACACCGGGTCACCACGGTGATCGCGGTGCCGGTCATGCTCGCCCGCATCGTCGACCTCGGCGGTCGCGCGCTGGTCGGCCGGGATCTCACCGCACTGCGCATCATCTTCGTGGGCGGCTCCCAGCTCGGCGCGCAGCTGGCCCGCGACCTGACCGGCCTGTTCGGGCCGGTGGTCTACAACGTCTACGGTTCCACCGAGGTCGCCTACGCCACCATCGCCACCCCGGACGACTTGGCCGTCGAACCCGGCTGCGTGGGCAGCCCCGTGCTCGGTGCGCGGGTGGAGATCCTGGACGACCGGGGCCGTCGGGTACCCACCGGCACCACCGGCCGCATCTTCGTCGGCAACTCGGTGCAGTTCGAGGGCTATACCGGCGGCGGCGACAAGGAACGCGTGCGTGGCCTGATGTCCTCCGGCGACGTCGGCCACTTCGACGCCGCCGGAAGGCTTTTCATCGACGGCCGCGACGACGACATGATCGTCTCCGGCGGCGAGAACGTCTTCCCGGCCGAGGTGGAGGAGCTGCTGCACACGCATCCCGAGATTCGGGAGGCCGCGGTCATCGGCGTCGACGACGAGCGGTTCGGCGCGCGCCTGAAAGCCTTCGTGGTCCGCCATCCCGATGCCACCCTCACCGAGGACGACACCAAAGCCTTCGTGAAGCGGAGCCTGGCCCGCTACAAGGTCCCCCGCGACGTGGTTTTCCTCGACGAACTGCCCCGCAATCCGACCGGCAAGGTGCTGAAGAAACGGCTGCGCGAACTCTGATCTCACCGCCCGACCGCCGCCGCCCGGCCGACGGCCGGAGCACGCGGTACTGTCGATCGACCATCGCGGATGGCCGGTGCACCCGATACCGCGACTAGCGCGGGACCTCGTCACGCCGCCGCGGGTCCTGGAGTTCGATCGCCACCAGCAGGTCGATCAGATCCCCGACACCGCGCGTATTCCGCCCGGTCAGCTCCTGAATCCGCCCCAGCCGGTACTTCGCCGTATTCGGGTGGATGCAGAGTGCTTCCGCCGCCTCGCGCAGATTCATATCGGCGGCGGCGAAGGCGCGGATCGTCGCCGCCAGCACCCCGCCCCGCGAGCGGTCCTCGGCCAGCAGCGTCGCGATGCGCGGGTCCACCAGATGCCGGGCGGTGTCGTCGGCGCGCAGCATCAGGTAGCGGAACGGTGTCAGATGCGGTAGCGCCATGACGCCGCCGTCCTCCGGGAGCAGCTCCAGTGCCGAGCGCGACTCCTGATGTGCCCGTGGCAGATCCGCGATCCGGGTGACCACCGGGCTCACGCCGACGGCGAGCCGGATCCCAGCCGTCCGCAGTTTGTCGTGGGCCGCACGCAGCCGCGCGCACAGCTCGTCGGTGCTGCCGCGGCCGAGCGCCGGAATCGCCACCACCTCGTTGCGGTAGGACCCGGACAGGGTGCGCAGGCCGTTGACCCCCACCCGGGCCAGCGCCGACGCGGTGAGCTGCGTGGCGTCCGAATCGGCGTCGGGCGGATCCAATATCGCCGCGGTCACCACCACCAGCGGTGCGGCGGCGTCGACGCCGATGCCGAAGCCGTGCGCCAGCGACAGCTGCGGACCCCGTTCCGGCAGTGCGCCGCTCAGCAGCGCATCCAGCAGTTCCCGGCTCTCGTGGCCGTTCTCGGACTGGTAGCGCTGGAATTCCAGATAGGCGTTGGCCGCCTGGGTGCTGATCAGATCGCAGTACCGGTTCAGCGGCACCACCATCGACAGCGCGGCCTCGCGGTCGTCCTCGGAGTCGCCCGCGTAGTCCATGAGCGATTTCCACAGCGCCTGCTGACCCAGCCGGAAGGCATTGATGTAGTCGACCAGCGCGAGTCCGGACCGCGCCCGCCGCGCCGCCGCCCGCCGCGTGTAGGCGATATCGCCGGGCGTCACCTTCCGATTCTCCAGCAGCGCGGCCAGCCCTATCCGGCACAGCTGGGCGAGTTGATCGTGCACATCGGCGTGAAAGGTCTCATCGCGGGCGGCATAGGCGGGAATCCGGCCCATGATGGCGGCGACGCCGATATCGGCCATGTCGTGCACGTGGTCGAACAGCCGGGTCACGATGCGCGTGCGGGCGGCCAGCACGCTCTCGGAGTAATGCGCGGCCCCGATCGATTGTGATCCAGCGGACATGGGACGGGATTAATCCACGTGTCGCCCCGGCGTGTCAACGCCGGGAATGTGACGCAGACCATGTCCACGGGGGACAAATGCCGTCCGCGAAGTTGATCCTCCGCGTCCAGTGTGCCCCCTGACCTGCGAATTTACGCTGAGCGAGTTCTATCCCTCCGGTGGCGGGCGCGGTTCGCGCTCGATACCGACGACAGCCCGCCGCCGCGCGGTGGGCCGGAGGACGCATGCTCGAAATCTCCCAACTCACGCTCCGCTTCGGCGGGATCACCGCGCTGTCCGACGTCGGTTTCCGGGTCGCCGCCGGCGGCCTGGTCGGTCTCATCGGGCCCAACGGCGCGGGCAAGACGACCCTGTTCAACTGCCTCACCCGGCGGTACACCCCGGATGCCGGATCGATCGTCTACGAGGGCGCGTCACTGCTGGAGCGGCCGCCCTACGCGCTCGCCGACCTCGGCATCGCCCGGACCTTCCAGAACCTCGGCCTCTTCACCCGCATGTCCGTCCGGGACAACGTGCTCGTCGGCGCGCACCACCGCGCCCGCGCCGGATTCCTGGCGGCGGGGCTGCGGCTGCCGCGGGTGCGCCGCGAGGAGGCACGGCTGCGCGCGGAGATCGACGAACTCCTGGAGCGGTTGGAACTGACCGAGGTGGCCGATCGGCCCGCCGCGGGTCTGCCCTTCGGCACGCTCAAACGCATCGAACTGGCCCGGGCGCTGGCGGTGCGGCCCCGACTGCTGCTGCTCGACGAACCCGTCAACGGCCTCAGCCACGGTGAGGTCGACGAGTTCGCCGAACGGCTGCGCGCCCTGCAACGCGACCTCGGGCTCACCGTGATCGTGGTCGAACACCACATGGGATTCGTCATGGGCACCTGCGAGCACGTCGTCTGCCTGGAGTTCGGCCGCGTCATCGCCGACGGCGAACCCGAAGCCGTGCAGCGGAATCCGGCCGTGATCGCCGCCTACCTGGGCAGCGCCGCATGAGCGCGGGAGCGGTCGCGTGGTCGGGGGCGGCGGCATGAGCGGGGGACGGCCGAGGGCCGCCCGGCGATCGGTGGCGGCACCCGAGGGCCCCTTCCTCACCGTCGACGACCTGCACGCCGGATACGGCGCGGCGCGCGTGCTGCACGGGGTCGACTTCGCGGTCCGTCGCGGTGAGGTGTGCGCGGTGCTCGGACCCAACGGCGCGGGTAAGACCACCCTGCTGCGGGCGCTGTGCGGAATGGTGAAGGTGAGCGGCGAGATTCGGCTCGACGGTACCGAGATCACCGGGCGCGCACCGGAATCCGTGGCGCGACTGGGTGTCGCTCACGTACCCGAGGGACGGGGCACCTTCACGGCCTTGACCGTCGAGGAGAACCTGCGGGTAGGGGCCTACACCCGACGCGACCGCACCCGAGTGGACGGCGACCTGGCCCGCGTCTTCGACTTCTTCCCGGTGCTGCGGGACAAGTTGGCCGAACCCGCGGGCGGCCTGTCCGGCGGCCAGCAGCAGATGCTGGCCATCGGCCGCGCGCTCATGCTGCGGCCCCGGCTGCTGCTGCTCGACGAACCCTCTCTCGGACTCTCGCCCCTGGTCACCCAGGAGCTCTTCCGAATCGTGCACACCATCAACGCCGAGGAGCGCACCACCGTGATAGTCGTCGAACAGAACGCGCACCTGGCGCTGGAGATCGCTCAGCACGCGCATGTGATCGAGGCCGGGCGAATCGTGCTGTCCGGCACCGCCGCCACCATCCGCGCCGACGACCAGGTCGCGCGGTCCTACCTGGGATACCGGGTGTGATCGTGTCCGGACTGCTGCAACAGCTCATCGAAGGGCTCAGTGCCGGTGCGATCTACGCCGGTCTGGCGCTGGCCATGGTCCTCATCTACCGGTTCACCGGCATCGTCAACTTCGCCCAGGGCGAGCTAGCCATGTTCTCCGCCTTCCTGGCCTGGCAGTTCACCGAGATGGGAATGCCGTTCTGGCAGGCGCTCATCGCCACGCTCGTCGTCTCGTTCCTGGGCGGCATGCTCATCGAGCGGGTGGTGATCCGGCCCGTCGAGGGCGCGCCCGAACTCACCCTCGTGATCGTCACCGTCGGCCTCTACTTCTTCGTCAACGCCGCGGCCGGGTGGATCTGGTCGTACCAGGTGAAGTCCTTCCCGAATCCCTTCCCGGACGGTGCGTTACGTGCGGGGGGAGTGACCGCGGGATACGGCAGCCTCGGCGTGATCGTGGTGGTGGCGCTGGTCATGGCACTGATCTACCTGCTCTTCCGCTACACCAAGATCGGCCTGGCCATGCGGGCGGTGGCGAGCAATCCCGCCTCGGCGCGGCTGTCCGGCATTCGGGTCGGCGTCGTCCTGGCCCTCGGCTGGGGGTTGTCCGCCCTGGTCGGAGCGGTCTCCGGAGTGCTGTCCGCGCCTGTGCTCTTTCTCGAACCCAACATGATGGGAGGGGTTCTCATCTACGCCTTCGCCGCCGCCACCCTGGGTGGCTTCGACAGTCCGGGCGGTGCGGTGGCCGGTGGCCTCATCGTCGGCGTCACCGAAACCCTCACCGGCGCTTACGTGGACGTCATCGGCACCGAACTCAAGATCGGCGTGCCGCTGGTGATCATCCTCGGCGTCCTGCTGCTGCGACCGCAGGGGCTGTTCGGGCGAGCGGTGGTGGAGCGGGTATGAGTGACGAGACCACGGTCCTGACGGAGAAAAGAACGGCCGCAACGCCTTCCGGTACGCAGGGACGCTCCGTTCCCGCTTGGCCGGTGCGCCACCGGAACCTGGTGGCCGCGCTGGTACTGCTCGGCGTGGCCTGCTACGCGCCGTTCCAGCTCGCGCCCTTCCACACCTTCCAGCTGTCCATGGCACTGGTGTACGCCATCGCCCTGCTCGGCCTGAACCTGCTGGTGGGGCAGACCGGGCAGATCTCGCTCGGCCACGGCGCGTTCCTGGCGATCGGCGCGTACGCCACCGCCGTGCTGCTGGACCGCTGGGACACACCGCATCTCGCGACCCTGCCGGTGGCCGCCGCGCTGACCTTCGTGCTCGGCTACGCGCTCGGCGTGCCCGCGCTGCGGCTGCGCGGGCTCTATCTGGCCCTGGTCACGTTGGCCATCGCCATCTTCCTGGTGCCGCTGCTCAAACGCTTCGAAACGCTGACCGGCGGTTCCATGGGACTCACCGTGGCCAAACCGGAAGCGCCCGCATGGACCGGGCTGGCCGAGGACCAGTGGCTGTACCTGCTGTCCCTGGCGGTCGCGGCGGTGAGCTTCCTGTTCGTCGCCGGGGTGGTGCGCTCGCGGGTCGGGCGGGCGCTCAACGCCATTCGGGATCACGAGACCGCCGCGGAGGTGATGGGTGTGCGCCCCGCGCACTACAAGACCCTCGCCTTCGCCTGGAGCGCCATGTTCGCCGGGACCGCGGGCTGCGTCTACACCTGGGTGATCGCCTTCGTCTCACCCGACTCCTTCGCGACCGGGCTGTCCATCACGCTGCTGGCCGGACTGGTCGTCGGCGGACTGGGCTCGCTCTGGGGGCCGCTGCTGGGCGGACTGTTCGTCATGTACGTCCCCAGCCTCGCCCAGGACGTCAATCAGGCCGCGCCCGGCGTGGTCTTCGGACTGCTGCTCGTCGCGGTCATGTACCTCGCGCCGACCGGATTGGCCGGGCTCGCCGGCCGTGCGGCGCAGTGGATCGGGAATCTCGTTCGGAAAGGGAAAACCAATGCGCACTAAGGCCATTCGCGTCATCGGAGCCGCAGCGGCCGTGCTGCTCGCGGCGACCGCCTGCGGTGGTCGCGGCGAGGGTGACGGCACCGTCGCCCAGGGCGACTGCAAGGGTCAACAGACGGTCGGCATCACCGACTCGAGTATCGAACTGGGCGGGGTCTACCCGCTCTCCGGTCCGGCATCGGCCTACGGGGAGATCCCCAAGGGGGTGCGGGCCTACTTCGACTACCTCAATGCCGAACACGGCGGAATCGACGGCCGCACTGTCGAATACCAGGTGCGCGACGACGGCTATCAGCCGCCCAAGACCGTGGAGGAGGTGCGCCGTCTGGTCGAACAGGATCAGGTGTTCGCCATCTTCCAGACCCTCGGCACCCCCACCTCCTCGGCCGTCTGGGACTACCTGAACCAGCGCGAGGTACCGCAGATCTTCGTCGCGGGCGGTGCCACCAAATGGGGTGCGGACACCGACCATCCGTGGACCATCGGCTGGCAGCCCAGCTACCGGGCCGAGGGGCGCGCCTTCGCGGAGTTCGTGCGGCAGGAGAAGCCCGACGCCACCGTCGCCGTGCTGTATCAGAACGACGACTTCGGAAAAGACCTGCGCGACAACTTCGTCGAGGCCATCGGCGGCAGCGGGGTGCGGGTGGTGGCCGAACAGAGCTACGAGGTCACCGATCCCACTGTCGATCCACAGCTGCGCAACCTGGCCAACTCGAAAGCCGATGTGCTGCTCAACTTCTCGACACCCAAGTTCGCCTCCCAAGCCCTGGCCGGGGACGCCCGCAACCCGGATTGGAACCCGCTGCACATCCTGTCCATGGTGGCCAACTCGCTCAGCGTGCTGAAGCCGGTCGGGCTGGAGAACGTGCAGGGCGTGGTGTCCGGGGCGTTCACCAAGGATCCGGCCGATCCGCGCTGGGCCGCCGATCCGGCCATCACGCTCTACAAGGAGAAGCTGGCCGCCTACGCCCCGGGCGCGGACCCGACGAACACCTACACCCTGATCGGCTGGGCCGCCGCTGACAGCTTCGCCAAGACCTTCGCCTCCGCGAAATGCCCCACCCGCGAAGGGCTCAGCGCCGCGGCCAGGTCGCTGTCCGGCGTGGAGATCGACACCCTGCTGCCCGGCATCACCCTCACCACCGGGCCCGACGACGCCTTCCCCATGGAGGGCGTGCAGATCCAGCGTTTCGAGAACGACCACTGGACCGCCGTCGGTTCCGTGATCGACACCAGTGAATAGCCCTGTCCCTACGACCCATTCAGTTACCAACCGGATCAACGAGGATCACCATGAAGTTCCGTAAGACCGTCGTCACCGCCGCGTTCGCCACCGTCTCCCTCGGGATCGCCGCGGGCACCGGCAATGCCGCACCCGCGCCCACACCCACCCAGACCGAGGTGCACTACGAGGTCGGCCGCCAAGGCGATGCGGCCGTCCTCACCACCAGCGACGGTGCGCTGCGGACCGTCGGCGACCAACTGGTGCTGACCGCCGCCGACGGCACTCCGGTGGCGGCCGTCCCGCTCACCTACCGCATGAACGACACCGCGTACCCGATCACGGCGCGCATCGACGGCGGCACCGCGGTGCTGACGCCGCAGCGTGACGGCGGCACCCCGGTGGCCGATATCGCCGCCAGCGAGATCGTCACCGCCGACCAGGTCGCCGCGCCCG
>NZ_JASCXP010000189.1:0-13636 GCF_030010695.1 Nocardia sp. CC201C | reverse complement strand
GCGGGTGCGCTTCGGCGCAGCCGCGTCCGCTGCACCCGTGCCCGCTGCATCCGCAGCGCCGGTACCCGCCGTGTCCGAGCCCCCTTCGACGCTCCGGTTCGATTCGGTTGCGCTGGAATCGGCTTCGGCCGCGGCCTTGGTCCGTCGCGTGCGGGTGCGCTTCGGCGCAGCCGCCTCCGCGGCGTCCGTGCCCGCAGCATCCGCCGCGCCCTTCGTCGCGGTGCCCACTGCGCCCGCAGCACCGGTGCCCGCCGCGTCCGATCCGTTCTCGACGTTCCGGCCCGATTCGGTTGCGCTGGAATCGGCCTCGGCTACGGCCTTGGTCCGACGAGCCCGTGCGCGCTTCGGAGCCACCGTGCCGGTCGTGTCGTCGGCCGCCGTGCCCGCGTCGGGTGTCGCGGAGCCTGCGGGGGAGACGACCGCCGCGTTCACGTCGGCCGCGCCGGTGTTCGTGCCCGTGGTGGCGGAGGAGCCCTGGGCCGTCGTGGCGTTCGCGTCGGCCGCGGACTTGCGGCGGGTGCGCTTGCGTGCCCCGGCTTCCGGCTCAGCTTCCGTGCCGGTGCCATTCGAACTCGGTTCGGTTGCGGCCGTGCCGGTTTCGGTTGCAGCCTTGGTCCGCGGGGTACGGGTCCGCTGCGGTGCCGCGGTATCGGAATCGCCCGCCGTCACGGCCTCGCCGGCCTGCGCGGCAGCGGCTCCAGCCGCCGCGCCCGCCTCGGCGGGTGCGGCTGTATCCGTTTCCGCGGTGGCGGCAGTGTTCCGGGTCGGTGCGCCCGCTGCGGCCGTGGCCTTGCGACGGGTGCGCTTCGGCGCTGCCGCCGCGGTGTCGCCCTCCGCCGAAGTCGCGGTCGATTCCTTTGCGGCGGAATCCGCTTGACCAAGCGAAGCCGCGGCGATGTCAGCCGCCGCCGCATCGGCACCGGCTGCGGTCGCCGCCTCGGCCGCCGGGACAGCCGCGTCCGCGCCGGCCCCGGTGGTATCGACTGCGGTGCGCCGGGTACGGGTGCGCTTGGGCCTCGTCACCGTTGCGTCAGCGTTCGGGGTGACCGTCGGGTCAGCGTTCGGGACGACCGTCGAGTCAGCGCTCGGCATGACCGTGCCGTTCTGACCGTCGGCCGCGGAAGCCGCTGCGGCCGAGGCACTCTCGGCGTCACGGGCGGTGGCGTCAGCGGCCGTGTTCACGGCGTCGGTGACGGCTGCGCCGTTGGTCGCGCTCGAATCGGCGGTCGTGCTCTTGGCGCGCCGCGTGCGGGAGCGCTTCGGAGCGACGCCTTCCTCGGCCGCGGTGGGCTTGGAGGCATCCGTCGCCACGTCGGTGATCGCGTCGTTCGGCGCGGCCGTGTCCGTGTTCCCGTGCGGGGCGGTACGAGGCTCGTCCGCGAGCACCGTGGAGTCGGCGTTCTCGGAACCCTGGGCCGCGTCGGCGTGGTGATCGGCCGCCCCTTCGGCGCTCACCGTGGCGGAGGCGTCGGCGGTATCCGTGCCGGTGGCCCGGTCGGTGCGGTCGGCACCGCCGCGGCGACGGCGGCGACGGCGGCCGGGACGGTCCGCTCGCGCCTCATCGGACTCGGTCGCGGACGATCCGTTGTCGCTCGAAATCGCTTCGGCGGCATCGGTGTTCGCCGCGTCGTCGGTGGTCCGCGCGGAACCGGCTGCCTCGTCGGACCCGCCGCGTCCCCGGCGGCGACGACGGCGACGCCCGGGCTTGTCGCCCTCCGCATCGCCCGCGCCGTCGGCGCTGGATCCGGTGGTCGCGTCGGAACCGGTGGTCGCCGCATCGTCCATCGGCTGCCCACCTCGGGTGCGACGGCGGTTGCGCTTGCGCGGGGCGCGCGCCTCGCGCTCCACCACCACGGCGTCCTCGTCGCGTTCGGGCTTGCGCTTGCGGATCACACCGGTCACGCCCTCGGGGATGCCGAGTTCGGCGTAGAGGTGCGGGGAGCGCGAATAGGTCTCCACCGGTTCGGGAATGCCGAGTCGGAGCGCGGAATCGATGGCGCTCCAGCGGTTCAGCTCATCCCAGTCCACCAGGGTGATGGCGACGCCGTGGCGGCCCGCGCGGCCGGTGCGGCCGATCCGGTGCACGTAGGTCTTCTCATCCTCCGGGCACTGGTAGTTCACCACGTGGGTGACATCGTCGATATCGATGCCGCGCGCCGCCACATCGGTGGCGACCAGCACGTCGATCTTGCCCTCGCGGAACTTCTTCAACGCCTTCTCGCGCTGCACCTGGTTCAGGTCGCCGTGCACCGCGCCGACCGCGAACCCGCGCTCGGCCAGATCGTCGGCCACCTTCTGCGCGGTGCGCTTGGTGCGGGCGAAGACCATGGTGGCCCCGCGGGACTCGGCCTGCAGGATGCGCGAGACCAGTTCGCTCTTGTCCAGCGCGTGCGCACGGTAGACGAACTGCGAGATGCGCTCGGTGATGGTGGTGGCGTTGGCTTCCTCGGCCCGGATATGGGTGGGCCGGTTCAGGAAGGTGCGGGCCAGGGTGATGATCGGCCCCGGCATGGTGGCCGAGAACAGCATGGTCTGCCGCTGCTGCGGCACCATGTTCAGAATTCGCTCGATATCGGGCAGGAAGCCCAGGTCGAGCATCTCGTCGGCTTCGTCCAGCACCAGCACGCCCACCTTGCCGAGCACCAGATGCTGCTGTTCGGCGAGGTCCTGCAGGCGGCCCGGGGTGCCGACGACCACGTCGACGCCGTCGCGCAGCGCCGCGATCTGCGATTCGTAGGGGCGGCCGCCGTAGATCGAGGTGACCTTCAGCGGGCCCTTCTGATTGCGCAGGTACTTGGAGGCGTTCTCCAGATCCTGGGTGACCTGGACGCACAGTTCGCGCGTCGGCACGATGATCAGGGCACGGGGGGTGCCGTCCAGGGGAGTGGTGCCGGAATCGGTGGTGGCGATGCGATGCAGCAGCGGCACGCCGAAACCGAAGGTCTTGCCCATACCGGTGCGGGCCTGACCGATGAGATCCTCACCGGCCAGCGCCAGCGGCAGGGTGAGTTCCTGAATGGCGAATGTCCGCTGGATGCCCATCTCGTCGAGGGCGCGGACGATTTCGGAGCGCACGCCCAATTCCGCGAAAGTCGGGGCGGTGTGGGTGTCGTCCAGTTCGGCTGTCAGCAGGGTGTCGGCGACGCCGGGTTCCTGCTCTACGGTGATCTTGCTCAGGTTCGTGCCTTCCTCGTATATCGCGTCTCGCGCGCACGAGGGTGTGGGGCGGGCCCGGGCGGCCCGCGACGACCACTGATCCATTCGCTGTCATCGGCCGCTGCGGGATACCCCAAGGCCGGTCGTTGGTGACCGATTGCTGGCATCTACCTGGCGCGGCGCTCGGGATGACGTGGATCCGGTGCGCGCACATTTTCTCGGACTTCGGCGACCCCTGCCCGTGCGGTTCACGCCTGCGGGCAAACCGGAGTCGGGCGAAAATTTCCGTTGTCCGGGGAGATTGTAGCGTGATACGGTCGTCCACTCTTTTTCCGCCACCGCAATTGCGCGGGTTATTGCCGTATCCGCATGGTTCCTATCGGCTTCAACCGATGCGCCAGGTCCGCGTATTCCCGGTGGCAGGTGCTGCGGCGCAGCATAATTCGATCTTCGAGCGTGTGGAGTACGGCCGTTAGGCAGTTGAGTTCATCACATAGGTGATACACGTTGTACCGGCATGTGCGAAGTTGAGCGGGTGAGTTTGGCAGACACCGTGACCACCGCCGCGCGCAATGCGTGGGCCCTGACCTTCGGCGCGGGCATCGAAGCCCCCGAGCCCACTCCGTCGACGGTGCTCGACGATCGGCCGCACCGCCTGCTGCACCGCTACGACGGCGCCGCCGCCGACGCCCCGGCCGTACTGCTGGTGCCGCCGCTGGCCGCGCCCGCCTTCTGCTTCGATCTGCGCCCGGACCAGAGCCTGGTGCGCTTCCTGCTCGACTCCGGCCGCGCGCCCTACCTGGTCGACTACGGCGATATCGGATACGCCGACCGCGACATGGGCTTCGAGACCTGGATCGACGACATCCTGCCCGAGGCGATCCGCCGGGTCTCGGCCGATCGGGGCGGTCGACCGGTGGATCTGGTGGGCTGGTCCATCGGCGGGGTGCTGGAACTGCTGACGGCCGCCGCGGACCCGACCCTGCCGATCCGGTCCGCCACCGCCGTCGGCGCACCGCTGAGCTACGACCACATGGTCGGCATGCCGCAGCTGCGCCAGCTCGTCAAGGTGACCGGCGACCGCGCCGCCGTGGCCGCGGTGCACCTGGCCGGGGGTGTGCCCGCCCCGCTGACCCGCATCGCTTACCGCGTCACCGCGTGGGAGCGCGAGGTGAAGCGTCCGTGGTTCATCGCCCGCAATCTCACCGACACCGCCACCCTGGCGCGCATGGAGACCATCGACCGTTTCCAGAACGCCCTGCCCGGCTACCCGGCGCGCTTCTACAACCAGCTGTGGAAGCGCTTCATGATGGCGAACGACATCGGCAAGGGCGTGGTGCGACTGGGTGAGCGCCGGATCGAGCTGGCCGATGTCACGGTCCCGGTGCTGTTGGTCGGCGGCCCCGACGACGCCATCACCGCGGCCGCCGCCGTGCGGCACGGCACCGAGACCCTGACCGGCTCGCCGGAGGTGCGCTACGAGACGGCCCCCGGCAGTCACCTCGGCATCCTGCTCGCCCGCGACACCACGTGGACCTACCTCGACAAGTTCCTCCGCGACCTGCCCTGACGCGCCGGAAGCTAGGGTGTAGAGCATGGGAGCTGACACGTCTGCCGCGCTGGGTGTTTCGGAGGTTTCGGGAAAGGTCGCCGCGGACGATCCGGGGGTGATCGACCTCTTCGCGGTGCTCGCCTACGGCGAGATCTCCGCGTTCTACCGTCTGGCCGAGGAGGCCAAGCTGTCGCCGACCCTGCGCGGCAAGGTGGCCGTCGCCAAGATGGCGGGCGCGGAGATGGACCACTTCACAACGCTGGAGCAGGCCCTCGCGGCGCGTGGGGTGGACGTCTTCGACGCCATGGCCCCGTTCGTGCGCGCCCTGGACGCGTATCACGCCTCCACCGACCCCTCCACCTGGCTGGAGTCGATGGTCAAGTTCTACGTGGGTGACGGCATCGCCGCCGACTTCTACACCGAGATCGCCGACGCGCTGGCTCCCGAGGTCTCCGAGGTGGTCCGCGATGTGCTCGCCGAGACCAGCCATTCCGAGTTCGTGGTGGAGGAGGTCCGCACCGCGGTGGCCCAGAACCGGTCCGAGCGCGACCGGCTCACCCTCTGGGGCCGTCGCCTGCTCGGCGAGGCCATCACGCAGGCCCAGTACGTCATGGCCCAGCGCGACGAGCTCACCGATCTCGTGCTCACCGCCACCGGCGACCTGAACGGCATCGCAACCCTCTTCGAGCGCATGCAGAACAGTCACACCGAGCGCATGACCGTACTCGGATTGGGCTGAGCGCGACCGGCGGTCAGCGCGAGCCGACCGGGGAGATCCGCTCCGACCCGGGCCGCAGGCTGAACCGCCGTCGCCGGAAGTCCCACCAGCGGTAGATCGGCCATTGCACGGTGTGCCCCAGCCACGCCGTGACGATCATGAATCGGTGCAGCGGGCGCACGATGAACCCGTGCTCGGAGATGGTGCGCAGGCCGAGTTGCTGATATCGCCACCAGCGCAGGGGACCGGTGCGTCTGCGGCGCGCGGAGGTCCGCGCCCGCAGCCGGGTCGGCTGGTCGATGCGCAGCCCCCGTTTCGCCAGGCACAGCGCCAGATCCAGATCGTCGACCACATCGACGCGCACGCGCGTGTCGTCGCGGACCTGGTGCCAGGCGTCCCGTCGGATCGCCATATTCGGCCCGTATAGATTCCCCACCTGTCCACCCAGCACGCCGAGCCGCAACAGCAGCCACTGCCCCGACCGCAGCAGGAATCCGATCGGCGAATCGTGGTAGGTGCACAGCCCGGTGACGGCGGCGGTCTCGGGATGTTCGGCGAGGAAATCGAGGATCGTCCGGGCCCAATCCGGGTCCACCAGCGTATCCGCGTCGGTGCGGGCGATCACGTCGCCGCGGGCCTTGTCGAAGCCGCAGTTGCGCGCCGCCGCGATACCTCGGGTCGGCTCGTGCACGAGTGCGAGTTTCGGGTGGTGTTCGGCGATCCGGTGCACGATCTCGGCGGTGGCGTCGTCGCTGCCGTTGTCGACGACGATTATCTCGTCGATATCCGCTTGGGGCAGCAGGCGTTCGAGCGTCCGGGCGATCGAGGTGGCCTCGTTGAGGGCCGGAATGACCACCGACAGCGTCTGTCGGGGAGTGGGATGGGGCATCGGGCTGTCCATTTCGCTATCCCAAGTGTCTACTGGGCGCTCGATCCTCGCAGTCTTCGCCCCATTCCGCATTCCCAGGAATGGGAAATCCGGCCGGCCTCGCGCTCGACGAATATTATTGCGTCGCACCGCCGTTGGGTGGTGCATACCTGCGACCGAAGCGCTGAGAGCGGATTTCATGAACGATGCACCACCGACCGCGCGCACACCAGAATTGGTGTCGATCATCATCCCGGTTCACAACGGACTGCCCGATCTCGACGAACAGTTGAACGGGCTGGCGGAGCAGGACTACTCCGGCCCGTTCGAGGTGCTGATCAGCGATAACGGGTCCACCGACGGCCTGCGCGCGCACATCGCGAATCATCCGGTGCACGAACGGCTCACGGTGCGCTATATCGACAGCTCCGCCACCCCGGGTGCGCCGTTCGCCCGCAACAACGCGGCGGCCGTCGCCGCGGGCGACTTCCTGGTGTTCATCGACCAGGACGACCGTGTATACCCCCATTGGCTCGGCGCGCTGGTCCGGGCCGCCGCGGAGTACGACGCGGTGGGCGGGGCGATCGAGTCGGATACGCTCAACGACCGCGCGTCCGCCACCTGGCGGCCGGTGCCCGCACCCGCCGAGGGCTTCGCCACCCACTGGCTGCCATTCGCGAATGGGAACAACACGGCCTACTGGCGCACGGCCTTCGAGAAGATCGGCGGGTACGACGAGGCTCTGATCACCGGTGGCGACGACGTCGACATCTCGTGGCGGGTGCAGCAGGCCGGGCTGTCGTTCGGGCACGCGCCGGACGCGCTGATCGCCTACCGCCTGCGCACGGAGTGGCGGGCCGCGTGGCGACAGTGTGTCGGCTACGGATACGGCTACGCCGAGGTGTGCGTCAAGCACCGGCCCCTCGGCTGTCCGCGGATTCCGATGCGCGCCGCCCTGACCTCGCTCGTGGTGGCGGTGCTGTGCCATCCGCTGAACCCGTTCACCCGCCGTCTGGTCCCGCCCGGGCTGTGGATCATGCACACCGCCGGTCTGGTCGGTCGGCTGCGCGCGAATCTGCGCTACCGGACCTATACCGGCTGAGCGGGATCGGCCGTGGTGCGCGGACCCGCCGCGGCCGAGCGGTGTCGTCCATGCTGGGCGGTGTCGTCCGTGCCGAGCGGTCTCCCGAGGTGGGCGCGCACTGTTCGCTGACAGCGCAGGGCGGTCCCTGACCGACCCGTCGCGGCCTGCATTAGCCTGATCGGAGACAGCACAGGACACTACGTTCGGAGGTTGGCCGTGGAGGTCAAGATCGGTATTTCGGATAGCCCGCGTGAACTGGTGATCGCCAGCTCGCAGACCCCCGAAGAGGTCGAGGCGCTGGTGACCGGTGCGCTGCAGGGCGAGGGCGGTGTGGTCGCGCTGGTCGACGAGAAGGGCCGCAAGTACCTGATCCAGGCCGCGAAGGTCGCCTACGTCGAGATCGGCACCTCCACCAGCGGCCGTGTCGGCTTCGCCGCCGTGTGAGAACCCTGAAACGACGAGTGCCCCGTTGAATCGCTCAACGGGGCACTCGTTTTCGTCGGGGGAGATCGTCAGTCGATGGGGTGCAGGGGGACGTGCTTGAGGCCGCCCCAGCAGAGGGCGACGGTGGTGTCGACCGCTTCTTCCTTGGGGATGGGCCGGTCCGCCTCCAGCCAGTAGCGGGCGCTGAACTGGCTCGCGCCGACCAAGCCGACCGCCAGCACGCGGGCGCGGTAGGGGTCCAGCCCGGAATCGTGGGCGACCAGGTCGAAGACCGCGTCCACACACGCCTCGGTGGCCTGTTCGACCCGCCGCTGCACCTGCGGCTCGCTGGTGAGGTCGGATTCGAAGACCAGTCGGAAGCCCTGTGTCTCGTGGTCGACGAAATCGAAGTACGCCTGGACGGCCGCCTTCACCCGCTGCTTGTTGTCGGTGGTGGAGCGCAGCGCCTGCCGCACGCTCGACACCAGGGCGTCCACATAGTTCTGCAGGACCGCCAGATACAGCTCCAGCTTGGATGAGAAGTGCTGGTACAGCACGGGTTTGCTGACGCCCGCGCATTGCGAGATCTCATCCATGCCCGCGGCGTGATAGCCGCGCAGCACGAAGACCTCACTGGCGGCGGCGAGTAGCTGAGCGCGGCGGGCGTCACGGGGCAGGCGGGTTCCGCGCTTACTCGGCGCCATGGCCTCGGACGAACTGCGGCGCGCAGTCATCCGGTCCACGAGGTCTGTCATTATCCGATCTCCCAGTTGATTCCCGGACGTGGAGGATGTGCGCCGGGTATCCATCGAACGATACTCGCACGGGACACCGCGGGCGATCCTGGTTCCGATTTTTGGTGTGCTGGATGTTGTCGCGCGTCACAGTATGTAAGAACGACTACCGCTTTGTGAGTTCTGCCGCAATCTTCGGGTGAGATATGTCGCAGCGTCGCGGTGGGCCGTGCGGCCCGTCCGGCCGGGTTGCGTCACTGTGAGACGCTGGAGTGCGTGACCGACCATGGGGGCAGATATACCGGCGGGCGCGATTCACGCCGCCCCGTGGGAGCTGCCACGCCGCGCGCTCTCGGCGGTTCGAAACGAAAAGGCAAACCGACCGGGCCGGTTTATGACCCGCTGGGCCTCTATACCGGCGCGGGCAGCGTCGCCGCGCGCACCGACGACGCAGGGCCGCGGCTCCCGCATCCACATCAGCCGCTGCGGGCCCGCTGGGATCCGACCGCGCCGCCGGAGGACGCCCACAATCGCTCCCGACCGCAGCGTGAGACCAAGAAACAGAGCGCGCTGGGTCGATTCGTCTCCACCTACGGCTGGCGCGCCTACGCCTTGCCGGTGCTGTTGTTCGTCACAATTCTGGTGGTCTGGGACGCGGTGCGCGGCGGCGGGCAGAGTGCCGGTTCGGCGCCCGGTTTCGGGCGATTGAGCGAGCGCTCCGAAGAAACGGGAATTTACGGCGCACCACCCAAAGGTGACGGCAAATTCGCCGCCGACCTGCCCACCGGCGCATTGCCCGACGGCGGCCCCTATGCGGTGACCGGTGCGGGCACCTGGCATGTGGTGCCGGGAACCACGCAGCAGGTCGGCACCGGCACCGAACGGGTATTCACCTACACCGTCGACATCGAGGACGGAATGGACACCTCCGGAATCGGCGGCGACGCATCGGTGGCCGCGATGGTGGAGGCCACCCTCGCCAATCCCAAGAGCTGGACCCACGATCCGCGGTTCGGCTTCCGCCGCGTCGATTCCGGCGAACCGGATTTCCGCATATCGCTCACTTCCCGCGAAACCACCCGCACCGCATGCGGATTCGAGATCCCCATCGATTCCTCCTGTTACAACTCCGATCTGGGCCGGGTGGTGCTGTCGGAGGTGCGCTGGGTGCGCGGCGCGCTGTCCTACGAGGGCGATATCGGCTCGTATCGGCAGTACCTGGTCAACCACGAGGTCGGCCACGCCATCGGCTACCACGAGCATCAGCCGTGTGAGTCCGACGGCGGCCTGGCCCCGGTGATGATGCAGCAGACCTTCGGCACCAAGAACAACGAGATCGCCGCGCTCGATCCGCACGGGGTGGTGCCCATGGACGGCAAGAAGTGCCGCTTCAACCCCTGGCCGTATCCGCGCGGGTAGCGCCGCCTAGGCTGGGGAAGAACGCCCCGGTCCGCCGTGTTGCACTACGGTGTGCTGCCGTGTCGCGGCAGGCGTGATCGGTGAATTCGATTCGAGGAGTCCAGGACGTGTCATCCACCAAGTCCCTGCCGCCGCTCGTCGAGCCGGCCGCGGAGCTGACCCGGGACGAGGTCGCCCGCTACAGCCGCCACCTGATCATCCCGGATCTGGGCGTCGACGGGCAGAAACGCTTGAAGAACGCCAAGGTGCTGGTGATCGGTGCGGGCGGGCTCGGCTCCCCGGCGCTGTTGTACCTCGCCGCCGCGGGTGTGGGCACCCTCGGCATCGTGGAGTTCGACGAGGTCGACGCCTCCAACCTGCAACGGCAGATCATCCACGGTGAATCCGATATCGGCCGGTCCAAGGCCGATTCGGCGCGCGACTCCATTCTGGAGATCAACTCGGGCATCACGGTGAATCTGCACAAGATCCGCCTCGAACCCGAGAACGCGATCGACCTGTTCCGCGACTACGACCTGATCGTGGACGGCACCGACAACTTCGCCACCCGCTACCTGGTCAACGATGCCGCCGTGCTGGCCGGGAAGCCCTACGTGTGGGGTTCGATCTACCGCTTCGAGGGCCAGGTCTCGGTCTTCTGGGAGGACGCCCCCGACGGGCGCGGCATCAACTATCGCGACCTGTACCCGGAAGCGCCGCCGCCGGGCATGGTGCCCTCCTGCGCCGAGGGTGGTGTGCTGGGCGTGCTGTGCGCCTCCATCGGGTCGATCATGGTCACCGAGGCCATCAAGCTGCTGACCGGTATGGGCGATCCGCTGCTGGGCCGCCTCATGGTCTACGACGCACTGGATATGACCTACCGGACCATCAAGCTGCGCCGCGACCCGGACCGGCAGCCGATCACCGAGCTCATCGACTACGACGCCTTCTGCGGTGTGGTGTCGGAGGAAGGTCAGGCGGCGGCGATCGGTTCCACCGTCACCGCCCGCGAACTCAAGGACATGCTGGACGCGGGCAAGCCCGTCGCCGTCGTCGACGTGCGTGAGCCGGTGGAGTGGGACATCGTCCGCATCGAGGGCGCGACGCTCATCCCCAAGGACCGCATCCTCTCCGGCGAGGCCCTCGCCGAACTCCCGCAGAACACCCCCATCACCCTCTACTGCAAGACCGGCATCCGCTCCGCCGAGGCCCTCGCCGCCCTGAAGAACGCGGGCTTCTCCGACGCCACCCACCTCCAGGGCGGCATCGTGGCCTGGGCCAACCAGGTCGACACCTCCCTGCCGGTGTACTGACCCACCCGGCCCGCAGATCCCGCACCTCCGTGGGCCGATCAACCCGGGTCGGGCACTCGCGGGGACCCGGCGACACCGACCCGCACAGGTGCCGTCGACCGTGACCGACGGCGGCCCGCGCCGCTGCAGCGCGGCGCGGGCTGTGTGCGTCGGGCTGTGTGCGTCGGGCTGTGTGCGTCGGGCTGTGTGCGTCGGGCTGTGTGCGTCGGGCTGTGTGCGTCGGGCCGTGCGCGCAGGCGTGGTGCGCGCAGGCGCGGTGCGCGCCGGGCGGCACTGCCGGTAAGCGTTCGTGATCGTGGCGTCATGTCCACGTACCGCGTGGCCCGCCTGTCACCTCGTCGGCTTCGTGTCGTGTGGGCTTCGTGCCGCGGTGTCTAGGGTGGTGTGGGCTGGACCGGGTCGGCCGCGGGTGATGTGGCGATCCCCAGCGCGGTCCTGATCACCGTGTCGAGGTCCGCGTGGTTCCAGTGGTCCCGGATGCCCGGCAGTTCGGCGGTGTACGCGCGGATGCGGTGGTGGGGCCAGCCGTGGGTTTCGTGCAGGCCGGTCGCGATCAGGCTCAGGTAGCGAGCGCTGGGCGGGCGAAGTTCGACGGCGGTCGGGGTCCCGGGGGCGGTGCAGGTGAGGATCGGGTGGCCGTCGAGTTCACCGACGCGGACCAGGGTTTCGTAGCGGCCGGGGCCGAGGGCGTCGCGGCCGTCGCGCAGCACCCGCGTCAGGTCCAGTTCCGCCCGCGCGCAGCGGTGCATCTCCTGCTCGACCAGATCGGCGAACTGTCCGACGGTGAGCAGGTAGCCGCGCGCGGCGGCCTGCCCGGGCCAGCCCGCGCACCGCTGCGGCGCGTAGAACGCCATCCCGCCGCCCCACACCCGCGACTCACCGCTGAAGTAGACGCACCCGGGCAGCGTCATGGGTGCGCTGCGCACCGGCGGCCGCCGATTCCGAAAACCGGAGTACACCCGGGTGGTGCCGTCCGGCGTCCCGCCCTCGAGATAGAAGCGGAACCGCGCCGCCAGCAGATTCGACCCGTAGGCGGCGTACCAGACCAGCGTGTCGTCCGTGTTCAGTGACCCGGTCCGATCAGACCGAGCGCGATGCCCGAACGGCTGCGGCTGATGGTCAGCGATGGAATCCAGACCTCGCCCCGGTTCATGCGGCCGAGTCGCGGGAGCGGCGGCGCGCATCGGCTGCGGCGGCCAGCAGATATGCCTCGGCCTCCCGCGCGGCGGCCAGGTCGACTTCCGAATCGACCGGCGTCACCCGCTCGAGGCTCTCTCGGACGGCCTCTCGTGTCAGGGCAGCCTCGCTCATGAAACCAGTCAACCAGATTCCGCAGGCGGCCCGACCAGATTTTCCGAGTGCGGGGCCGCGCGAAACGAGCGCCGATGTGGGTCACAGTGCGATTGCGTGCCGGTTCCGACCGGGCGGTGTGTCCGGTGTGGCTCCGATTTTCGGTTCCGTTGCGCGGGTACGGTACGCGCGTGACCATGACTGCTGTGGAACCTCCCGAGCATGTGCGCGCCACCTTCGGGCTGCGCGAGGTGGTGCCGGTTCCGCTGGGGACCTGGGACGGCGGCTGGCGCTGCGCGGATGTGGTGCTGAGCCCGGTGACCGATCACGCGCGGGCGGCCTGGAGCGCGAAGGTGCGGGAGGGCCTGCGGGTGGACGGGCTGCGCCTGGCGCGGCCGGTGCGCGCCACCGACGGCCGCTACGTCGTCTCCGGATGGCGCGCGGACACCTTCCTGGACGGGGTGCCCGAACCGCGGCACGACGAGGTGGTGTCGGTCTCGCTGCGACTACATCAGGCGACCGCGCAATTGGAGCGTCCGCGTTTCCTGGCGCAGCCCCCGATCGCGCCCTGGGTGGACGTGGACGTCTTCGTGGCCGCCGACCGCGCCGCCTGGGAGGCGGTGCCGCTGCGCAGCCTGAAGATCGGCGGCATGCTGCCCGCCACCTCCCCGGACGGGGAGCGCAGCCTGGAGTTGATCGGCCAGCTGGCCACCCTCCGCAAGCCGGTGACCGCGGCTCCGCAACTGGTGCACGGCGACCTGTTCGGCACCGTGCTGTTCTCCGGTTCCTTCGCTCCGGGCCTGACCGACATCACGCCGTACTGGCGACCCCCGTCCTGGGCGGCCGCCGTCATCGTGGTGGACGCGCTGTCCTGGGGCGGCGCGGACGACGGCCTGCTGGAACGGTGGTCGAGCCTGCCCGAATGGCCGCAGATGCTGGTCCGTGCGGTCATGTTCCGCCTCGCGGTGCACGCCCTGCACCCGCGCTCCACCCCGGAAGCCTTTCCGGGTCTGAACCACACCGCCGACATGATCCGCCTGCTGCTCTGAACCGATTCGGGGACGAGTGGTCGGGAGCCGGATACCCGGCGGTGTCGGCGA
>NZ_JASCXP010000188.1:0-13672 GCF_030010695.1 Nocardia sp. CC201C | reverse complement strand
TAGACTGGTGCGTGCCCCCAGCCCGCCGAACAGGGAGCAAACGGTGAATCTGCACCCCTCCGCCGCCGCAGCCGACCAGGACGAGAACGAACCGCGTGAAGAATGCGGGGTTTTCGGTGTCTGGGCACCGGGCGAGGATGTCGCCAAGCTCACGTATTACGGGCTCTATGCCCTCCAACACCGGGGCCAGGAAGCGGCGGGCATCGCCGTCGCCGACGGCGCGCAGGTGCTGGTCTTCAAGGATCTCGGCCTGGTGAGCCAGGTCTTCGACGAGCAGACCCTGGCCGCCATGCCCGGCCACGTCGCCGTCGGCCACTGCCGCTACTCCACCACCGGCTCCACCACCTGGGAGAACGCCCAGCCGATCTTCCGCACCACCGCGGTCGGCACCGGAATCGCGCTGGGACACAACGGAAATCTCGTCAATACCGCCGAATTGGGAGCGCGGGCACGGGAACTGGGCCTGATCAGCGGGCGACTGGCCGGATCCCTGGGCGCCACCTCCGACTCCGACGTGATGACCGCGCTGCTCGCGCACGCCGCCGCCGACAAGAGCATCGAGCAGGCGGCCATGGAGTTGCTGCCCACCCTGCGCGGCGCCTTCTGCCTCACCTTCATGGACGAGCACACGCTGTACGCGGCGCGCGACCCGTGGGGGGTGCGGCCGCTGTGTCTGGGCCGCCTGGATCGCGGCTGGGTGGTAGCCAGTGAGACCGCCGCCCTCGACATCGTCGGCGCGTCCTTCGTGCGCGAGATCGAGCCCGGCGAACTGCTGGCGATCGACGCCGACGGGGTGCGGTCCATGCGCTTCGCCAATCCCGAACCCAAGGGCTGCGTCTTCGAATACGTGTACCTGGCCCGCCCGGACTCCACCATCGCCGGACGCTCCGTGCACGCCACCCGCGTCGAGATCGGCCGCCGGCTGGCCGCCGAGCATCCCGTCGACGCCGACCTGGTCATCCCGGTGCCGGAATCCGGCACCCCGGCCGCCGTCGGCTACGCGCAGGGCTCCGGACTGCCCTATGGCCAGGGGCTGATGAAGAACGCCTATGTGGGGCGCACGTTCATACAGCCCAGCCAGACCATCCGCCAGCTGGGCATCCGCCTCAAGCTCAATCCGCTGCGCGAGGTCATTCGCGGCAAGCGCCTCATCGTGGTGGACGACTCCATCGTGCGCGGCAACACCCAGCGGGCCCTGATCCGCATGCTGCGCGAGGCGGGCGCGCTGGAGATCCACGTCCGCATCGCCTCGCCGCCGGTCAAATGGCCCTGCTTCTACGGCATCGACTTCGCCTCGCGGGCGGAGCTGATCGCCAACGGCGCGGGCGAGGGTTCCTTCGAGGACATGGTCGAGGGCGTGCGCCGCTCCATCGGCGCCGACACCCTCGGCTACATCTCCACCGAGGGCATGATCGCCGCCACCGAACAGCCCCGCAGCCGCCTGTGCTGCGCCTGCTTCGACGGCAAGTACCCCATCACCCTCCCCACCGAGGCCGCCATCGGTAAGAACGTGCTGGAGGGCATGCTCACCGGTGCGACGGAAACCGAACTGCTGGCCGACAACGCCAATGCCAGCGCATTGAGCCGCCCGTAGCCGACGTCGACGTCGTGCCCGCCCGCCTCGGTGGGCGGGCACTGTGCTATCCGGGGACCCTTGTATGTCGGGGCGGTTCGAGCCCTTTCGGGTCCGGGCGCGATGCCGCTGATCAACAGGGTTCGACGGTGCGGACGGGGGCGAGCGCGGGGCCGGTCGCGCGTCTCGGCGTTGCGGACCGGAGGGTTTGTCAACCCGCATTCCCGATACGGGTGCGATGTCGTTATCCGGCTCCGGTAGCGTGAGCAGGCATCTATCCACCGATTCGGCTTGGAGCTCTCCGAAGACAATGACTGAACAGACCCCCAGCGGTGCCGGTGCGTCGTACGCGGCGGCCGGAGTGGACATCGAAGCCGGCGACCGGGCAGTTGAGCTCTTCGCACCGCTGGCCAAGAAGGCAAGCCGGCCCGAGGTGCAGGGTGGACTCGGCGGCTTCGCCGGACTGTTCGCGCTGAAGGGTGGATACCGCGAGCCGCTGCTGGCCGCCTCCACCGACGGCGTCGGCACCAAGATCGCGGTCGCGCAGGCGCTCGACAAGCACGACACCGTCGGCCTCGACCTGGTCGCCATGGTCGTCGACGACCTGGTCGTGTGCGGCGCGGAACCGCTGTTCCTACAGGACTACATCGCCGTCGGCCGAGTCGTGCCCGAACGGGTCGCCGAACTGGTCTCCGGCATCGCCGAAGGCTGTGTCCAGGCCGGCTGCGCCCTGCTCGGCGGCGAGACCGCCGAACACCCGGGCCTGATGGGTCCGGACGACTACGACCTGTCCGCCACCGGCGTCGGCGTGGTGGAGGCCGACGCGGTGCTGGGTCCGGACCGGGTGCGGCCCGGCGACGTGGTGATCGCCATGGGCGCCTCGGGCCTGCACTCCAATGGCTACAGCCTCGCCCGCAAGGTGCTGCTCGACATCGACCGCATGTCCCTCACCGGACACGTGGAGGAATTCGGCCGCACCCTCGGCGAGGAGCTGCTCGAGCCGACCCGCATCTACGCCAAGGACTGCCTGGCCCTGATCGCCGAAACCGATGTGCGCACCTTCGCCCACGTCACCGGCGGCGGCCTGGCCAACAACCTGGCGCGTGTGCTGCCCGCGGGCATGGTCGCCGAACTCGATCGCGGCACCTGGAACCCGGCCCCGGTCTTCAAGATGATCGCCCAGCGCGGCCGCGTCGAGCGGGTCGAAATGGAGAAGACGTTCAATATGGGCGTCGGCATGGTCGCCATCGTCGCGCCCGAGGACGCCGATCGCGCACTGGCCGTCCTCACCGCCCGTCACATCGAATGCTGGACCCTCGGCACGGTCAAGAAGGCCAAGGACGCCGACGCCGCCCGCGCGGTGCTGGTGGGAGACCACCCGCGCTTCTGAGCATTCGGACATCCGAAGACGATGCGCCCCGGCCGCTCTCGTGGCCGGGGCGATTTTCGTCGATAGGGTGTCGAACGCTTCGGGTCTCTCGAACGGCTCCGGATCGCCGAAGCGCACGGCGCGGCACCCGGGAAGGCCGCGAGCGATCCAGGGTGCGAAGAACACGGCCGACGTCGAGGCCGCGCATGCGCCCCGAAAGGCCGCGCTGGTTCGGTCGGCTGCTGTTCAGCTGCCCGGCGACCGGACAGCCCGAACACACCAGCGTCCCGACACGACTGCGCGCGGGACGCCGATGTGGTCACTGTGTAGTTCGAGCCCTCAGCACCGTGAATCACGGCAAAATCGACGCGCTAAGGGGGAGGCCAGTCACGGCCTCCCCCTTAGCACGTCGATTCAGTCCGAGTCAGCGGCGCCAGTCGTCGTAGGTGTCTTCATCTTCCCAACGCGACGATTCATCCGCGTCGTGCTCGTCGGAAAGCACACCACTCCGCTGCGAGCTGGGGGAAGAACTTCCCGACAGCTCGCGCTGAAGGCTCGCGAAGTCGGTTGGTGCCGAGCTGTACTTCAGCTCGCGCGCAACCTTGGTCTGCTTTGCCTTAGCCCGGCCACGGCCCATGGCTGACCCCCTCGCGTCACTGCGGGGCGGCCTGGGGTGGTTGGCGGCCCCGTTCGAATTAATATCTTCCTGACAGACACTTTAGCGTGTGTCAGGCGGTCGCGCTTCCATGAGTGCCGGAAGATCCTCGCGAGTGCCGTTCCGACCGGGGCGACGCCGTTTCCGTCGGGCGTCAGAGCAGCCCGGGAATTGCCCGGATCACGCCGACCCGGGCGCCGCCGCCCAGCACGGCGGGAGCCGCCAGCTCGGCGTGGTCGTCGGTCCAGTCGATGCCCATACGCTGCAGAATGGCCAGCGTCAGCGGCACCCGGGCGCGGTCGTGCCCGTCATCGATCTTGTAGGCGAAGGCCGAACCGTCCGGCAGCGCTCCCGCGTGCACCCCGTCCGCGCCGATCTTGCACACCAGTCCGGGCGTTGCCGTCATCACGCGCAGATCCGGCCCGTCCGTGCCGGAAATCACTCGCGGATGGGCGCGGATCGCCTCCGCCACCCGGCGCTCCGGCGAGCCGTCCGGGGCGGTGGCCATGGTGGCGTAGGCGCGGGCGAGGTTCACCAGCGACACCGGCACGATCGGCAGGCCGCAGCCGTCCAGACCGAGATCGGTCTCCGGCTCACCGGTGATGTCGGCGATGGTGTCGGTGACCGCGCGTTGCAGCGGATGCCCGGCATCGAGGTAGCCGCGGGTCGGCCAGCCGTTGATTCGGCAGGTGGCGAGCATGGCGGCGTGCTTGCCCGAGCAGTTCATGAAGATCCGGCGCGCCGCCTTCGCGCGGTCGTGCCCGGCGAGCGCGGTGGCGCGGGCCTGCTCCTCGAAGGGCAGATCCGGCGGGCACTCCAGCTCGTCCTCGGCGAAGCCGAAGCGATCCAGCAGCCGCTGCACCAGCTCCACATGATCGGGTTCGCCGAAGTGCGACGCGGTGGCGATGGCCAGCTCGGCGTCGTCCACGGGATGAAAGCCATTGCGCAGCAGGGTGATCGCCTGCATGGGCTTGTTGGTGGAGCGCGGGAAGATGGGGCCGTGCACCTCGCCGAGCTCCACGGCGGGCTCACCGTCGGGGCCGAGGATCACCAGCGAACCGCGGTGCACGCACTCGCGGAAACCCGACCGCACCACCTCGACCAGTTCCACACTCATGCTGTGCCCTTTCGCGCATGTGCGGGACGCTGCGTGGTTACGCTCCGCTGCCGCCTCCGCGTCTGACCGCTCATGCTGTGCCCTTTCGTGCGCGTGCGGGGCGCTCCGTGGTTGCTCTCGGCTGCGACCTCCGCACCTGACCGCTCACGCGGTGTCCCTTCGCGTCGTGGCCCGACCGTCGGCTACCACCGCCCGCGATCGGCGACCCGCCCGCCGGCTCGTCCCGCGCCGCCGCCGGCGGGTCCGAGCGCTCATGCCGTCAGCTCCCCGCTCGTCTTCGCATTCGTCGCGGCAACGCGGTCGTTGCGGCGGCGGTGGCGCTCGATCTGCATGCGCACATCGTCGGAGATGGTCGGCTCCTCGGTGAGCAGCCGGTCCAGCAGCGCCTGGTCGCGGCCGCCGAACAGGTCGCGCACGGTGATGCCGTGGGCGGGAATGTGGATCCGCCGCACCTCGTCGCCCGCGCCGATCGCGCCCTCGGTCAGCACCCGCAGATACGCGCCCGTATCCGATTGCAGGGTGAAGCGTTTCACCCACTGCTGCTCGCCGGTCCAGTGCTGGAAGGTGGCGCATGGGACGCGCGGCGCGCTCACCTCGAACAGTGCGTCGCCGATGGCCCAGCGCTCACCCAGTACCGCATCGCTCACCGGCAGGCCACCGATGCGCAGATTCTCGCCGAACCAGCCGTAGGGCAGCTCGCGATCGAGCTCGCGGCCCCAGCGTTCGGCGTCCTCCTGGGCGTAGGCGTACACGGCCTGGTGTTCGCCGCCGTGGTGTTCGGTATTGCACACGTGATCGCCGTCGAGGCTGAGCCTGTTCACCCGCACCCGCCGCGTGACCGGGCGCTTGTCGATGGCCGAGCGACCGACCCGACCCGGCACCTCGATATCGGCGTGCACGACGCAGACGGCCAGCACGGTACCGACCGTGCTGGACGCCGCCGGGGCCGCGGCGTGCTCGGGCAGCACGGATTCCGCCGCCGCGGTGAGTTCGTCGCTCATCGGCCGCGCAACCTCTCCACGGCCAGGCGACCCGCCTGCGGCTCGTCGTGGGCGCGCACGGAATCGGGGTCGATGGAGGCGGCGACCGGTCCGGCCGCCAGCTCGGTGTCGACCGGGACATTGCGTTTGATCAGGGCCAGCGCCACCGGGCCGAATTCGTAGTGGTCGACCACCGTGCCCACCACGCCGACCGCGCGGCCGCCGGCGGTCACCGGATCACCGGTGGCCGGACGCGAATCCGCGGACCCGTCCAGATGCAGCAGCACCAGCTGTCGCGGCGGCTTGCCGAGATTGTGCACGCGGGCCACCGTCTCCTGGCCGCGGTAGCAGCCCTTGTTCAGGTGTACCGCGCCGAATTCGGCCGGGCCGCCGATCCAGTGCACCTCGTGCGGGATGGTGCGCTCATCGGTGTCGACGCCGATGCGCGGGCGCAGCGCCGTCACCCGCAGCGCCTCGTAGGCCCACATTCCGGCGGCCTCGGCTCCGGCGGCGCGCAGCCGCGCCCACCAGTCGCCCAGCTGCGCGCGGGGAACGATCAGATCGTAGGAATCGGCCGTGGGCCAGGGCATGCGGCGCAGGAACCCGCCACCGGGCAGCGCCACCGCCGCATTGATATCGGGCAGCGCCGCGACACCCAGGGTGTCGGTCAGTTCGGACACGCGCGGCCCGAGCAGGCTCAGCATGGCGTAGTCGGGTGCGGCCTCGGGCTTGGCGTCGGCCCAGAACACCATCTTCGCGAGGAAGTCGAGCAGTGCCGGGCCGCGCTGGGCCTCGGTGTCGATCCACACCGTGCCGTCGAGTTCGGTCAGCACGAAGTGGTTGAGCACGCGGCCGTTGAGATCCAGGTCCAGATTCTCCGCCGACCGTCCGTCGCCCAGCTCCGCCACATGCTGGCTGGAGACGGTGTGCAGCCAGGTCAACCGCTCTTTGCCGGTGATGGTGAACAGGAAGCGGTGCGAACGGTCCACCACCGCCACCCGCTGCGCCGCCGCGCGCTGCTCACCGAAGGGATCGCCGTAATGCCACGCGACAGCCGAATCGGGAGACTCGGGCAGCCCCGCGACTGCCCCTGGATTGGAAAGGATCGGGCTGGGTGCAACCTCGGAGGACACATACCCACAATAGGTGTTGCCCGATCCGCCGTGCGCCGGCGGTGGAGAAGCCGCGTAACCGGGCTCGATCTGTCCTAGGCTCACTTGCCATGGTGGAACGAGTTTTGGTGTCCCTCGACGGCGCGATCCGGGATCCGGACGCGCCGTTGCTGTATGCGGACGACATCGGTGTGTTGCGCGGCGACGGCGTGTTCGAGACCGTGCTGGTGCGCGACGGCCAGCCGTGCGCGATCGAATCGCATCTGGCGCGACTACGCAGATCCGCGGAGGCCCTGGAGCTGCCGCCCCCGGATCTCGACGCCTGGCGCGCCGCCGTGCAGAAGGCGGCCAAGGAATGGGGGGAGTCCCGCGAGGGGCTGCTGCGGATGGTGCTCACCCGTGGCCGCGACAGCGAGCAGGGCGCCGGCGGGCAGGCCGCCAACAAGGAGCTGACGCCGGCCGAACCCGCGACCACCGGCTACGTACTGGTGCTGCCGGTGCCCCAACGGGTGGAAACCGCGCGCACCGACGGTGTTTCGGTCATCACACTGTCGCGTGGAATCTCGGTGGATCTGGCCCAGGCCGCGCCCTGGCAACTCTTGGGCGCCAAGACCCTGTCGTATGCGACGAATATGGCGGCGCTGCGTTTCGCGCACCGTATGGGCGCGGACGACGTGATCTTCACCAGCACCGAGCACAAGGTGCTGGAGGGCCCGCGCTCCACCGTGGTGATCGTGCGCGACAAGCAGCTCATCACCCCGCCCCCGAAGGTCGGCGTCCTGCCCGGCACCACGCAGCGGGCGCTGTTCGCCGAGGCCGAGAAGGCGGGCTGGGAATGCCTGTACAAACCGCTGTTCGTCGCCGAACTGATTACCGCGGACAGTATCTGGATGCTCTCCAGCATCACCCTGGCCGCCCGGGTGAACTCGTTCGACGGACTGCGGATGTCGGCGCCGGACCACGCCCCCGAGATCATCGAACTGGTGAACCGCGGGGTGGCGCGGGCGGGCAGCATCGCCGACTGGTGAGGGGTGTGCCGCAGGCCTTTCGGATGACCTTCGGAAGGGCTCGCGCGAGGACCTGGGGGCACACTTTCGGGGACTTCGGTCACCGCTTGGCAAACGACCAGCATGTTGTGGCGCGTCACATGGTCATCTGATACCCAGCAGGCGTAGTGTCCGGTACTACGTCATGTCGTAGATCGGCAGGGAGGTCGGATGGACGTCGTCGACGTCGCGCGCTGGCAGTTCGGTATCACCACCGTTTATCACTTCATCTTCGTGCCGCTGACCATCGGCCTGGCACCGCTCGTCGCGGGCATGCAGACCGCCTGGGTGATCACCGGCAAGGAGCACTGGAAGCGCCTCACCAAATTCTTCGGCAAACTCTTCCTGATCAACTTCGCCCTCGGCGTCGCCACCGGCATCGTGCAGGAATTCCAGTTCGGCATGGGCTGGAGCGAATACTCCCGCTTCGTGGGTGACGTCTTCGGCGCACCGCTGGCCATGGAGGCGCTGGTCGCCTTCTTCATGGAATCGACCTTCCTCGGCCTGTGGATCTTCGGCTGGGACCGACTACCCAAAAAGGTGCACCTGGCATGCATCTGGTTGGTCGCCATCGGCGTGAACGCCTCCGCGTACTTCATCGTCGCGGCCAACTCGTTCATGCAGCATCCGGTCGGCGCGACATTCAATCCCGAGACCGGACGCGCGGAATTGACGAGCATCTGGGAAGTCATCACCAATGTGACGACCCTGGCCGCCTTCCCGCACGTCATCGCGGGCGCCTTCCTCACCTCCGCCACCTTCGTCGCGGGCATCGCCGGCTGGTGGATGGTCCGCAATATGCGCAAGGGGGAGGCCGTCGGCGTCGAGGAGGCCCGCACCATGTGGCGGCCCGCGGCGCGCATGGGCCTGTGGATCATTCCCATCGCGGCCGTCGCGCTCGTCTACACCGGTGATGTGCAGGGCAAGCTCATGTTCGAGCAGCAGCCCATGAAGATGGCCTCCGCGGAATCGCTGTGCCACACCGAAACCGATCCGAACTTCTCCATCCTCACCGTGGGCACGCACAACAACTGCGACAGCGTGAGCCACCTCATCGAGGTGCCCTATGTGCTGCCATGGCTGGCCAAGGGTGAATTCAGCGGCGTCACCCTCGCCGGCGTGCAGGACCTCCAGGAGGAATACGTCCTGAAGTTCGGCCCCGGCGACTACCGGCCCAACCTGTTCGTGACCTACTGGTCGTTCCGCGCCATGATCACCTTCATGGCGGGCTCGATCCTGCTGGCGCTCATCGGATTCTGGGTGACGCGGCGCGGGCGGGTGCCGGATGGGAAGTGGTTCTCCTGGCTGTCGCTGCTCGCCATCGCCACACCGTTCCTGGGCAATATCTCCGGGTGGGTGTTCACCGAGATGGGGCGGCAGCCCTGGGTGGTGGTGCCCAATCCGACCGGGGACCAGAGCATCCGAATGACGGTGCAGCAGGGCGTCTCCGGGGTGTCCGCGGGCACCATCCTCACCTCGCTCATCGTCTTCACGCTGCTGTACGGCATGCTCGCGGTCGCCTGGTTCTACCTGATGCGGCGCTACACCGTCGCCGGGCCGGAACCGGCCGCCACCGAATCCGACGCCCCGAAGATGACCGGGGATTCCGTCGAGAAGCTTTCCTTCGCTTACTAGGAGACTCCGGATGACTCTGCAAGTGTTCTGGTTTCTGCTGGTCGCCGTGCTCTTCATCGGCTACTTCGTGCTGGAGGGCTTCGACTACGGCGTCGGCATGCTCATGCCCATCATCGGGCGCAAATCCGAGGTGAAGCGGCGCGTGGTGCTCAACACCATCGGGCCGGTGTGGGACGGCAACGAGGTGTGGCTGCTCACCGCGGGCGGCGCCATGTTCGCGGCTTTCCCGGAGTGGTACGCGAGCCTGTTCTCCGGGTTCTACCTCGCGCTGCTGCTCATCCTCGTCGGCCTGATCACCCGGGCCTGCGCCATCGAATGGCGCAGCAAGATCAACGACGACAAGTGGCGGCGCTGGTGCGACCTCGGCATCGGGCTCGGCTCCTGGATTCCCGCGCTCGCCTGGGGTCTGGCGTTCGCCAATATCGTGCGCGGCGTCCAGCTCAACGAGAAACGGCAGGTCGAGGGCACGCTGTTCGACCTGCTCAACCCGTACGCGCTGCTCGGCGGGCTCACCACGCTGCTGCTGTTCCTGCTGCACGGCGCGATCTTCATCTGCCTCAAGACCGGCGGCGAGGTGCGCGACGACGCCGAGGCGATCGTGCGCAAGATCTTCGTGCCCACCGCCGCGGTGGTGGCGGTGTTCGGCATCTGGACCCAGCTGTCCTACGGGCAGAGCTGGACCTGGATTCCGTTGGCGCTGGCGGTGATCGGGATCGTGGTCGCCGGTCTGGCGCACAGCCGCAGCCGCGACGGCTGGGCCTTCACCGGCACCGCGCTCACCATCCTGTCGGCCACCGCCCTGCTGTTCGGGTCGCTGTTCCCGGATGTGCTGCCCTCGACCATCGACCCGGCCTTCAGCCTCACCGTCGACGGCCGCGACGGCACCGTCAGCGCCTCGTCCACGCACTACACGCTGGTGGTCATGAGTTGGGTGGCGGTGGTCATGGTGCCGATGGTGCTCATCTACCAGGGGTGGACGTACTGGGTGTTCCGCAAGCGGCTCACCATGGAACAGATCCCCGACCCCATCGGGCTGCTCCCGGAGAAGGCGAAGAACTGACCCATGGCTCGACCGGTCGACCCGCGCCTGTGGCGGCACGCCCGTTCGGCACGACGGTATCTCGTGCTGAGCGTGGCGCTGTCGCTGGCGACCACGGTGTGCATCGTGGTCGCGGCCCTGGCCCTGGCGCGGGTGCTGGCCGGTGTCATCACCGATCCGGCACGCCGTGACATCGGCTCCTGGACAACCGAACTGGCGGTGTTCGCGATCGCGGTCGCGGTTCGGGCGGCGGCCACCTGGTGGCAGTCGCGGCTCGCGCACCGTGCCGGAGCGCAGGTGGTGGCGGAGTTGGAGACCGCGGTGGTGGTCGCCGGAGCCCAGCTGCCGCCGCGCGAACTGGAGTGCCGCCGAACCGAATTGGCGGTGGTGGCGGGAACGGGACTGAACGGCCTGCGCGCCTACCTCGCCGGGTATCTGCCCGCCCTGCTGCTGGCCGTGCTCGTGCCCCCGGTCCTGCTGACCGTCATCGCGCTGCACGACCTGGTCTCCGCCGGAATCATCGCCGTCACCCTGCCGCTCATCCCGATCTTCATGATCCTCATCGGACTGCTCACCCAGGGGAAGTCCAAGGAGACCCTGGCTGCCACCACACGACTGTCGGATCAACTGCTCGACCTGTTCGCCGGCATGCCGACGCTGCGGGCGTTGGGACGGGAGACGTCGCGGCCGCGGCCCGGAGCGGGCGGAGACGCCGCGATCGACACCGCTGCCGACATCGCGGGACCGGCCCTCGGACGCGGGGACGCCGTGGCCGGATCGGGCGATTCGGCATCGGGTGATGCGGCCCGCACCACCATGGCGGGACGGGTGCGCGATCTGGGCGAGGCCCTGCACAAGCGCACCATGTCCGCGCTGCGCATCGCCTTCCTGTCGTCCATGGTGCTGGAAATGCTCGCCACCCTCTGCGTGGCGCTGGTGGCTGTCTCCATCGGCATGCGGCTGGTGTACGGGCACATGGGGCTGTACGGGGGGTTGGTGGCGCTCATTCTCGCTCCGGAGGTGTACCTGCCGCTGCGTATGGTGGGGGAGCGGTTCCACGCGGCGCAGGACGGAATGGCAGCCGCCGACAAGGCTTTCGCGGTGCTCGAGCCGGACGACAGGAAACCGGACGCGAATTCGGGAGCCGCCGACTCGGCAATAGCCGACCCGACCGCCGCCGAGACGCGTGCCGTCCCGACGACTGCTGCCCCGAGGGCCGCCGCGGCGGTCGCTGCTGACCCGGCGGCCGAATCGACGCCGGGAGTGGTGGGCGCATCTGCTACCTCGACCGATGCGTTGCCCGTGCGGGGCCGAGATATCGGCGGCCACATCGAACTCGCCGAGTTGAGCGTCGCGGCGCGCGGCGGCGCGGCCCCGGATGGGCTCTCCGCAACGCTGCGGCCCGGCGCGGTCACGGTGCTGACCGGCCCCAACGGCTGCGGCAAATCCACGGTGCTCCAGGCGCTGCTGGGACTGATCGCCCCCGATCACGGCATGGTGCGCGTCGACGGTATCCCCGTCGCCGACCTGGACCCCGACGAGTGGTGGTCCCGGGTGGCCTGGCTGCCGCAGCGCCCCGTGCTCGTCCCCGGGACCCTCCGCGACAACCTCGAACTCCTCGGCGCTCCCGCCGACCCCGCGCAGCTGGCGGCGGCTTGCGCGGCAACCGGTTTCGACACCGTCCTCGACGAACTCCCCGACCGCTGGGACACCGTCGTCGGCACCGGCGGCATCGGCCTGTCCCTCGGCCAACGCCAACGCCTCGCCCTCACCAGAACCCTCGCCGCCCAACGCCAGGTCCTGCTGCTCGACGAGCCCACCGCCCACCTCGACGACGCCAGCGAGGCCACCGTCCTCACCGTCCTCGTGGACCGCGCTCGCGCCGGAGCCACCGTGGTGGTCGTCGCCCACCGCCCCACCATCCTGGCCATCGCCGACCACGTCATCGAGGTGCACGCCACCCAGCCCGCCGGCGAGTCCGATTCCCTCGTCGCACAGCCGGATGACGAGCGCGACTCGAACACCTCCGCGTATGTCCCCGAACCATCCGGACCCGCACAGGATTCCGCGCCCGGCAGGACATCGCGCCGCACCGTCGGCGACCGCATCGGCAGCGGCGCACCCGACACCGGCGCGACCCGGCAGGACGCTGCGACCGGAGCGCAGCACCGGGAGGGGATCGGCAGCGCGGAGCCGGGGCGGGGACGTATGGAGAACAACGCCGTGGGTCCGCACGGTGCCGACGCGGCCGTGGCGGGTCGGTGCGCCGCCGAGGCCGCTGCCGCGAGTGGAGGCGTTGCCACGGGCAGCGCTGCCGTCGCGGGTAGGGACGCTCGCACGAGCGATGCACTACGCGTTCGCCCCGTCGCCGCCAGCGGAACGCCGAATCCCGTGGCAGGCTCCGCGGCATGCACGGACCACTGCCTGGATCCCACGCCGGGATCGGCGGACAACGGCGCGGCGCGGCCATTCGGAAGCGCAGGCCGGGTGACCGGGGCGCGCGGCGCGGTCGGCGGTAGTGCCGCGCACGGCGGGCCGTCCGGCGCGGCCGGGCTGCCTGGGACGGCCGGAGTGTCCGGGACCGCCGGGGTGGTGGGGCGGTGAAGGCGATGCTGGCCGATTTCCGGCGGATTCGCGAACTGCTGGAGCTGTCGCGGTGGCGGATGGCGGTGTCGATCGGATGGGGCACGCTGGCGTTGGGGAGCGGTCTGGCGCTGGCGGCCTTGGCGGCGTGGCTGATCGCCCGCGCCTGGGAGATGCCGCCGGTGCTGGATCTGACCATCGCGGTGGTGTCGGTGCGGGCGCTGGGCATCGCGCGCGGACTGTGCCGGTATCTGGAGCGGCTGGCCACCCATGATGTGGCGTTGCGGGCCATGACGACCGCGCGCACCACGACCTACCGGACGTTGGCCGCGGCGGACATCTGGCGGCCGCGGCGCGATGCGGCCGCGGCCGATTCGCCGAATGCCGCGGCGGCACATGGCGGCTCGACGGGAGACATAGGGGCAGTCCGCGAGCGTGCGACCGCTGACGGCGACGCGGCCGCCCATGCGTGGTCGGGAAGTGACGGTGGGGCGGTCGCGCCGGCTCGGTCGGGAAGTGATGGTGGGGCGGTCGCGCCGGCTCGGGTGGGAAGTGATGGTGGG
>NZ_JASCXP010000187.1:0-13709 GCF_030010695.1 Nocardia sp. CC201C | reverse complement strand
CGTCGAAGTCCAGCAGGAAGCTGAACGCGGCGATGGCGATGACCACCAGGCTGAAGATGATGGCGATGGGGCCGCCGTCGCGCAGGCCGAAGCCGCCGGGGGTGAAGAACGCGGCGATGAAGTTGCCCAGCACCAGTACCAGGATGCCGATCATGGCGCCGACGATCATGCGGGTGAAGCGCGGGGTGACCCGGATGGCTCCGGTCTTGTAGACGACCAGCATGCCGAAGAACACGCCGAAGGTGCCGAGCACCGCCTGCGCGATCATGCCCGCACCGCCCACGCCGCCGAATTCGACGCCGGTGAACATGTACGACAGCGCACCGAGGAACAGGCCCTCGAACGCCGCGTAGCTCAGCACGATGGCCGGGTTGTCCTGCTTGCGCCCGAAGCTGGCGACCAGCACCAGACCCAGGCCCACCAGGCCGCCAACGATGACAAACAGCGGGGCCAGGTTGTGGTTGTAGGAGGTGAGGCCGTACGACAGGACCGCGCCGAGGGTGACCACGCCCAGCGTGATGCCGGTCTTGGTGACCACATCGTCGATGGTCATCGGCCGAGTGGTCGGCACCGGCATCTGCTGGTAGCCCTGCGGCGGGTAGCCGCCCGGAGGCTGGCCGTACCCGTACGGCTGCTGCTGTGCGAACTGTCCGGCTCCAGCGGCCGCCGAACCAAATCCGGCGTAGCCGCCGCCCTGCTGCTGTTGCGGCGACAGGTTCCGGAAGACCGGGTTGCTTGTGGTGCGCAAGGCGCGTCCCTTTCTGGAGTCGTGGCTCACGACACTCGTGGCCTCGTTCTACAGTCTCCAACGTCCGGCGGCGACTGTCAGTTCCCGACACCCACCGCGTTTCAGACAAATCGGACTTTACCGCGTGGTCGGTCTGTTGACCGACTCACGGCAGAGCCGATCACACTTGGCCCACGACCCTAGCCGCGATTGCCGTCGGATGCCCCAAATCGTCGCCACAGCCATCACTGGACGGTTATCCACAGGGCGTTGCCTCGCCAGACCGCCGAGAAGTCTCCAACTCGATGCGAAGGTCTTGGACCATCCGCTCCATCCGCCCTTCCCAACCCGGCGTGCCAACCGGCACCGTCACGGTCTGTCGTTCGCCGACATCCAAGCCCGCCTGGAAACCGAAGCGCAGCGCACCTACCTGCCGTCGCGGGGGTGGCCGTCGTGAGCCTGGACTACCTGCGCCACGACAACCACGAGTGGGGACGCAGCCGCCCCAACCTCGCCATGCAAGTCCATATCGACTGCCACCCCGACATCTGCGCCACCAAGGCCGCCGCCTACTGGGCGCTGGTGGACGCGGGCAAGCTCGTCCCGGACTCCAACCGGAACCGCGCATGACCGACGAGGAATGGGAACAGGACCGCCTCGCCCGCGTACGCCGCTACTACGAGATGGAGAGCGACCGTGTCGCGGGTGCCGTCGAGTGCGGCCACCGGCTGTGGGAACTGCTGCACCACGGGCTGAGGCTGGCCGCCGCCGAGGGAGCCACGCGCATGGGCGCGGAACATCTGCTGCTGCACATGCTGTGCGACCCGTCCGCGATCCCTATCCGGGAACTCACCGAGATGGGGTTGGACCCAGGTACAGTGTTCACCCGCTTGGCGGAGGCGACCCGCCGCAATCCACACACGCCGTGAACTCGACCACCCGGACAACCGCGATCGGGCCGGCAATAACCCTGTGACGTGCTACTTCTGGGGAAATTACCCTGCGATCTTGACACCGGCGATCGCTTAAGTAACACTTTTGCTGGCGGCACAACTACGTCTCCGCAACGCCGACGGTACCGAGTCTTCTTCCCCGCCACCATCATCGGCGCCCTCCGCAGCGCATCACACCCGCCTCCTCTCCGTAGGTTGTGTGCACCGCGTGCGACGCCCGGCGAACAGCCGTCGCGACCGATCACAGCCCCTCGGAGTCGAAACTCTAAGGGGCTGAACACATTCAACGCGGCCTCTCGCTAGCAGGACCGCGCCGCCCATACCGCACTGCCCGCGTCGCCCTACGGCGAGCGGGCTCCGATCCGCCGCACCGCGCGCTGATCAACCCCACCCCTTCATCCCAAGCCAGGCACCCGGCTTGGGATTTTTCATGCCCACACCCGGAAAGCCCGTCAATTCCCATGCCCGACAACAAACGATCTGCACCCACCCGCCCCGATCACCGACACAACCCTCCGCACCCCACGTCAACGTCTACCGCACACCGCGTCGCTGCGACTGCCGGGAGGAGGTCATAATGCACGCCCCCACCACCCCGACATGGCTGAACTGGACACCCGGCGCTCCCGCCGACCACACCCCAGCAGGCGAAGCCGGGCCGGTCACACACCGGATTCACAACTTCACCGTGAAAAACGAAGCCGAAGCGGCCCGCATCCTGCACCGCATCCTCGCCGGGGAAGACCTGATCGCCGCCGCATTCACCAACCAGCCCCGCCCACAGCCCGAAAGCCCCCGCCCAGCACAGTCTTTCGCACCAACCCAGCAGCCCACACCCGCGCCGACGATCCCGCAGGCGACACAGATCTCCGATCCCGAAGCCTTCTCCGAACTCGACGAGGACGGATTCGTACGGCCACAGCCGGGCACCGTCCCCAACCCGGGTGCCCACCTCCGCCCTGAACCAGAGCCGGCCAGTCCCGCCGAAGCCCCTCAACCGAACCCTGATCCTGGAGTCACGCACGTACCGACGCCCAGCCCCGCGCCGACGCCAGCTGAACTGGACGCCGACCGGGTCGAGCTGATCCTGCCCGAAGGGCTCGAGGCCCCGCAGCGTGGCGGCCCTGCCGTGTACTGGGTCGAGAACAATGGCACCCAGGCATCACTGCGCATCGACGAATTAGGCCAACGGTATTGGCGGTTCGTGCAGACCAACGGCGTGATCATCGACGTTACCCAGGGTGGTGGCAGTGACGGCGGCGACCGGCCGTGGACGCACACTACTATCACCGAGCCTGGAGAGGCGACGCCTCGCGAGGATACATACGACACCACCGGCGTTACGGTGAACGTCGAAACGACCGCCGACACGGAGCTACGCGATCTGCGGTTCCCCGGCGGGGACCTCGGACTGGAAGAACACCACGGCGGCAGCGATGGAGCGGACCGACCGTGGGTGCTCACCACTCAGTTCAAACCGAACGTGGATCCAACCGCCCTGCCGAGCCGCGTGTTCACGACCAGCACCAACGCCACACGCACCGGCTTCGACCTCAGTAGCGAGTACTCATGGACCGACGCGGCAGGCATTGAGTTCAACCGGCATGAGGATTGGACCAACGATCGGCGAGTCGACACGATCACCACCATCGACCCGGCCACTGGAAAACCGTTCACCTACGTGAACATCCAGCGGCTCAGCGACCGCACACCGCTGCTGGATAAAAGCACCGACGTCGACGGAATCACCCGCGTCATCGACCACACCGCTGTCGACAAGTGGGGCAATCCCGCCACGTACCACATTCGACCCGACGGCACTCTGTGGGACAGCAACGGCAACCAGATCGGCATAGCAGACGGCAAGCTCGTCCCCTTCGACGCCGATGGCAACTACCGCGCCACCGGCACCGACGGCGTCTCGGTCCGGGACGCCGACGCCGACGAACCCGTACGGAGTAACGGCTACCGATTCTGGGCGTTCTGGCTCACGCCCGACGAAAGAGAGGTGATCGAGCCCCTTACTCGAATACATGCCCCGAATGGCGGCCCCGCCAAAGCATACTTCCGTACCCCCAACGGCGACCTCATCGTCCAAGACGACAACGGATTCCACCAAGTCAACAACGCACCCACCTTCTCCCAACTCGCCCTCAATATCGGACTTCAGCTACTCGTCGACGGAATCGCCTCCGGCGGAGCTGGACGACTCGCCCGCCTCAGCAGTCGCTCCCCCTTCGGCCGGCCCCAGCGGCCACAACTCCAACAGGGATCGAACACCGATAACAGTGTGCCCCGGACAGGATCGAATGGCGGACCCCGCGGCTCCGAAACCGAGGGCCGCACAACCAGTCCTCAGAACGGTCAACCCGGACCTGCCGACAACCCTGCGACCGGCAACCGCGCCGTCGAACTAGAATCCGAGACTCGGGTGGAAGGCGGTCCCAGTGCACGCGAAGCACAGGACGCGGCGCAGAATGCACGCGATGAGGCGACTGCCCGAGCCAGGCTACTCGCCAACGCCGATAGTCGACTACAGCGGGCTGGGGTAAATCCCGATGATATCTACGGGCCATTACCAACAGACCACGCGGGACGTGATCGAGTTGCTAATGTTGTCGTAAATAATCCGTTCAGCAAGAAGTCTCCTGGCATGGATCGCCGAGCCTACGAATTCGCGTTGAATCATGGCGGCAGAGGAAATCCGTGGCGCTTCGCCAATGCGTATGAATACTACAAGACGAAGTTTAGCGAAGCTATCAAAAGTTTTAATCCAAGCCTGCATCCGAACCAGTCGAAATATGCAGTCGTAGCTAGAGAGTTCGACGATTCAGCGGTTGCGGCTGATCTAGCCCGCGATGTTGAGACCGTCCTAGCCGCCGGACGGGGTCCAATTACCATCGATCAAAACCTCAAGGGCACCGCCCTCGCGAATGCCGTGCAACGATCGGAGAAGCTCGGATTCGGAGATGCAGTGGCTGCGGCCTATCATGCCCCGAAGCACATCGATGAAGTACCAACAACAGAGCAAGCTGGCAAATCAGTAATCAGAGCGTACCAGGAGAGCGCCGCACGGACGGTACGCGAAGGTAAACTAGTTTCCTACGAGGAGAAGGCGGATGGCAGTTCTAAGCTTGTATTCCACAGGGAGATCTCAGAGGATGGCAAATCTATCGTGACAGAAACAATCGTGATCGTTGACTCCAGCGGCGTAGCCCGTATAGCAACATATGGGAGCCCCAAGGCGGTGTCCCCTCAGTGATCACATCCTACCCAGACGCAAAGCAGTGCATGGCAGTCGCTTTGAGAGACTTTCAAAAGGCACTGGCGATCGATGAGTCAGGATCGGAAGAAGACTCGTTACGGACCTCGTTATTTGCCAACGCGATGTCTATGTTGATCGGCGTAAACGCAGGTATCGTGCGCAACGAGTTGTCTTCACCTGATGACTTCAACCGCTTCCGGTCTCAGGTAGCATCCCTGATGAGTAGAAGTAGTAGAAGTCTTTTCTCCTACCTCTACATGTCCATGGACTATGCGATCCGCGCCCGTGTCGACGGTTGGCACGAGCCGTGCGTACGCCGATCTGCCATTCAGCTACTGATAGATGACTATCCGCCATCCGCCGAGGTATTCGATTCCGAGGATCGCGAGACTGTGGAAGAAATGGATGAATGGCTGCGAGACCGGGCCCCTGATATAGCGCCACTGCCAAGCCGGTTAATACCTGAAGGGATTCCGTCGAGCCATTGGTGGTGGCGCCTGCCATCGGCGGAGCCGGACACCACCAACCAACCGTGAGCAAGCCGACTACAGCTGGCTCATGACCTTGTCCGCGATCAGCTCCAGATGGTCCAGGTCCTCCAGATCCAAGATCTGGAGGTACACCCGGCTGGTGCCCGCCTCGTCGGCGTATCGGCCGAGCTTGTCGACCACCTCGTCCGGGCTGCCCGCCAGGCCGTTGGTCTTCAATTCGTCCACCTCGCGGCCGATGGCGGCGGCACGGCGGGACACCTCGGCGTCGTCGCGGCCCACGCAGGCGATGAGGGCGTTGGAGTAGACCAGCTCGGCCGGGTCGCGGCCGGCGTCCTTGGCGGCGGCGCGGACGCGCTCGAACTGGGCGGCGGTGTCGTCGATCGAGGAGAAGGGCATGTTGAATTCGTCGGCGTAGCGGGCGGTGAGGCGCGGGGTGCGCTTGGCTCCGTGGCCGCCGATGATGACGGGGATCTTGGGCTGGACCGGCTTGGGGAGGGCGGGCGAGTCCACCAGGGTGTAGTGCTCGCCGGTGAAGTTGAACGTCTCCCCCGCCGGGGTGCCCCACAGGCCGGTGAGCACGGCGAGCTGCTCCTCGAAGCGCGGGAACTTGTCGGCCGGGAACGGGATGCCGTAGGCGGTGTGTTCCTCGGCGAACCAGCCTGCGCCGAAACCGAATTCGACGCGACCATTGGACATGGCGTCCACCTGGGCGACCTGGATGGCGAGCACGCCCGGGTGGCGGAAGGTGGCCGAGGTCATGAGGGTGCCGAGCCGGATGCGGGAGGTTTCGCGGGCCAGTCCGGCGAGGGTGGTCCAGGCGTCGGTGGGGCCGGGCAGGCCGTCGGCGTCGCCCATCTTCAGGTAGTGGTCGGAGCGGAAGAAGGCGTCGTAGCCCAGGTCCTCGGTGGCCTTGGCCACGGTGAGGAGGGTGTCGTAGGACGCGCCCTGCTGCGGTTCGGTGAAGATTCGAAGATCGATTCGGGCCATGCGGTCCATTGTGCTCCGAGGACTGTTCGGTCGATTTACCGGCCGCTGTCGTGCAGGCCGCGCACCGACCGCGTGACGGTGAACTTCCGGTTGCGCCCGATCACGTCGGTCTTGCCGACCATGCGCTCCATCACCCCGCGATAGTTCAGGTGCGAGTTGTAGACCGTCCACAGCTCACCGCCCGGCCGCAGCACCCGCCCGGTCTGCTGGAACATCTTGATGGCCGAGCCGGTGTGCACGGCCGCGCCCACGTGGAAGGGCGGATTGCAGAGCACCAGATCGGCGCTGTTGTCGGGCGCGTTGGACATAGCGTCGTCACGCAGCACGGTGACCCGGTCGGCGACCGCGTTGACGGCCGCGGTGGCCCGGCTGGAGGCGACCGCGGCGGCGGACTGGTCGGTGGCCGTGACCCGCAGTCCCGGACGGGCTTTGGCCAGCGCCACCGCGAGAATGCCGGTGCCGCAACCGAGGTCGATGGCCTCGCGGGCATCCGGTTTCATGCGCTTCAGGAACTCCAGCAGGTACCGAGTGCCGATATCGAGGCGCGGCCCGGAGAAGGCCGCCCCGTGCGCCACCACCTCGAGCTCAGGGTCGTCGATCCGGTTGCACACCGGAAACGGCGGATCGCCAACGGGTTTGGGATCCGTGGCGGTGAGAATGCGGGACTTCTGCCGACCGCGGCTGGCCCGCACCGAGCCGAAGGACTCACCCAGCACGTCGTTCATGGCGGGGGTCAGGTACTTGTCGCGGCCGCCCGCGAACACCTCCACCTCCGGATCGGCGTAGCGGGCGACGGCGTCGGCGATCTCGGCCAGCCCGGACAGGGCGCGCGGCAGGCGCAGCAGCACCACCCGCACATCCGCGAGCAGGCGGCGGCCGAGTTCGTGCGCCGCGTAGCGGTCCGCGAGTCCGACGACGCGGGCATTGTGGGCCAGGGCCTGCTCCCCGGTGAGCAGATCCTGATGCACCCGCACGCCGCGTAGATCATGCGCGGCGATGGCCCCGAGGGTGAGCGCACCGTAGCCGTCGTCGATCACGGCGACCCGCCCGTCCCCCGCTGCCGCGAGGGAGTTCGCCGCTACATCCAGCATCAGCCGGTCGGCGGCGTCCACCGCGTAGAGGTTCTCCGCCTCCACATCCGGATACCGCCGCAACCGGCTCAACACATCCTCGACCTCAACCACACCTACAGTGTGCTAGATCATTGCCACGCTGTCCCATTCGGCCGGTTCATTGTGCTATCTCGTTACGAGATCGCCTGCACCACCCGGCAATACCTCGCAAACCACTCGCAACTACCGCAGTGAAATTGCGAATCACTGGGTTGCTGAGGCTTCGCGCACCCGCGGCATCATGGCCGAGGCGGCGACCATGACCACCGCCATCCCGGCGACGGCGAGGAATACCAGATGGATGGCCGGGGACAGCACCTCCGGCGCGGGATGATCGCTGCCGCCGACCCGGGAGTTCACCAGCGCGCCGAACACCGCCACGCCGACGGCACTCCCGAGCGAACGGGCGAACATATTGGTCGCGGTCACCACCCCGCGCTCGGTCCAGTCGACGGCGGACTGCGCGGCGATCAGGGTCGGCGTCGCCACCAGGCCCATGCCGGTGCCGACGATGAAACAGCCGACCGCCACCCGGAGCAGACCGGAATCGGCGTCGACGAGCAGCAGCGTCGCCGCCCCGACCGATCCGAGCGTGCTGCCGATGAGGGCGGTGCGCCGGAAGCCGATGCGCAGGTACACCTTTCCGGCCTGGGAAGCCGCCAGCGGCCAGCCCATGGTGAGCGCACCGACGGTGAGCCCCGCCGCCAGCGCGCCCGTACCGAGCACCCCCTGCGCGAAAGTCGGCACATACGAGGTCAATCCGAGTATCACCGCGCCGATGAGCAGTGACACCGTGCTGCTCGCCACCACCACGCGACGAGTGAAAACCCACAGCGGCAGAATCGGATTGGCGGCCTGACGCTCGACCAGGCCGAACAGCACGAGCGCCAGCGCCCCGCCGCCGAAGAGCGCCAGACTCGTCGGCGCACCCCAGGCCCAGGCGTGCCCGCCCTCGAGCAGGGCGAGAATGAGCGCGCCCGCACCCACCGTGAGCAGGGCCGCGCCCAGATAGTCGATGCGATGCGTCTGCCGGGTCGCCCTTTCGGTGAAGTGGCGTGCCAGCATCCACGCGGCCAGCGCGGCGAGCGGCAGATTGATCAGGAAGATCCAGCGCCAGCTCACGTACTCGGCGAAGACGCCGCCCAGTACCGGTCCGAGCACCGAGGAGGCGGCCCACACACTGGCCAGATAGCCCTGCACCTTGGCGCGTTCGGCGACGGTGTACACATCCCCGGCGATGGTCATGGACATGGGCGCCACCGCGCCCGCACCGATGCCCTGCACGGCCCGGAAGGCGATGAGCGCCACCATGCTGGTGGCCAGCCCGCACAGCAGCGACCCGAGCGCGAAGACCGCGATGCCGAACAGCATGACCGGTTTGCGGCCGAGCATGTCGGCGAGCTTGCCGTAGATCGGCACGGTCACCGCCTGCGCCAGCAGGTAGATGGAGAACAGCCACGGGAACTGCGCGAATCCGCCGAGTTGATCGGTGATGGTGAGCACGGCGGTGGCGATGATGGTGGAATCCAGCGCCACCAGCGAGGTCGCCAGCATGAGGGAGGCGAGCAGCGGCCCCCGCTCGGACCGGAAGCCGATGTCGGGACGCACCTCGGTGGCTGTCATCGGCATCCTCTTCTCGTTAGCTCGACTTATCAACTGGGTCGAACATATTCGAGGGGCCGCTATTCCCTCACCGGGTTTCCGGCTACAGCGTCGCGACCAGCTCCCGCAGCACCGGCAGGCTCACCGAACCCGAACCGAGCACCACATCGTGGAACGCCTTGATGTCGAAGGCGGCCCCGAGCCGCTGCCGCACCTGCTCACGCTGCCGCTGGATCTCGAGCTGTCCGATCTTGTAGGCGACCGCCTGTCCCGGCATAGCGATATAGCGGTCCACCTCGGTGCGGATCTCCTCCACACCGACCGGCGCGTTCGCCACCATGAAGTCGATGGCCTGCTGGCGCGTCCAGCCCTTGGCATGCAGTCCGGTGTCGACCACCAGGCGGCAGGAACGCCAGGAGTCACCGGCCAGCATCCCGATCCGGCCGAGGTCGTCCGGGTAGAGTCCCATCTCGTCGGCCAGGCGTTCGGCGTAGAGCGCCCAGCCCTCCACGAAGGCGGTATTGGAGAAGGACTGACGCTGGAATCGCGGCAGGTGCTCGAGCTCATTGGCGATGGTGAGCTGGAGATGATGCCCCGGGATGGCCTCGTGGAAGGCGACCGCGGCGGTCTCGTACCGGTTGCGGCCCTTGGCGTCGTGCTGGTTGACGTAGTACGCCCCATTGCGGGAGCCGTCGGCGGCGGGCGGGAAGTAGTAGGCGGCGGGCGCGTCCGCGGCCAGGAATTCGGGGACGGGGAGGATATCGCAGGACTGCCGGGGCAGCCTGCCGAACCAGTCCCCCATCACCGCACCGGCCGCCGCCAGGCAGCGCCGGGCGTCGGTCATGATCTCGTCGCCGTCGCGGTAGCGCAGCTCCGGATCCTCCCGCAGCCTGGTGAAGATTTCACCGAGGTCGTCGGTGCCGAACAGTCGTGCGCCTACCTCGCCGTATTCGGTGCGCAGCGTGGCCAATTCGGCCAAGCCGAGTTCGTGGATCTCCTCCGCGCCCAGGTCGGGCAGCGTGGTGTGGTGGCGCAGCAGGCGGGCGTAGATATCGGATCCATCGTCACCCAGCCAGGACAGGCCGGGGCGGTCGTCGGGGCGCGCCACCGGCAGCAGCTCGGTGGCGAGCGCCGCGCGGTAGGCGGCGAACGCGGGGCGGATGACATCGCGTGCCACCTCGGCGAGCTGTGCGCGCCACGCGGATTCGCCGTCCCAGTCGGGCGGGCCCGGGAAGGTGACGAAGGGGTCGGCGGCGAGATCGGAGGCCAGGTAACCGTCGAGCTGGTTGAGCGAACGCTCGATGGTGATGCGGGCGGGGGTGCGCCCGGCGGCCACCCCGTCGCGGAAGCGCTGCACCGCCTGCGCCATCAGGTCACCGAACTGCCGGTAGCGCTCGAGCAGTCCCGCCGCGTTCTCCGGTCGCGGTGCGTTGAGCTGCGGAGCCATGGTGAGCATGGCCGCGTGCACGCCCGTCATCTGATCGGAGGCCATCTCCACGGGCCGCCAGCCCAGCTGGTCGATGGCGGAGGTGAGTTCGGTGCGCAGCAGGCTGCGGGTGACGCGGTCGGTATCGGACAGCCGTCCCGGATCGAGGGCGTCCACCTCACCCAGCAGGGCCTGCCAGGTGGCGAGCAGCCGGGCGTCGGCGGCCGCGGAGAGATCCTCGATGCGGTCGTCGAAGCGCCTGTCCCCCAACAGAGTTGCCTCACTCGGTGAGGATTCCAGGAACGCATCCCAGAAGCGGTCCGCCAGCTCGATCAGCTCGTCGTGTGCGTCCATGCGAATCATGATGCCGCACACCCACCCACCGGCACGGCAGAGTTTCGGACGCGTCTCCCGGTGCACTGGCCACGCCGGACACACGGTGACCTCACGGGGACGAGGCCCCCGGCCACAAGCGCCTCGGAAACCCCCGCACGAATCCAACGCAGCCGTGTCGCGACCTCAGACTCCAAGCGCTCGCGAACACGCCCGACGGCTGGCCCGCGTTGTGCTCGGACACCAGCGTCCGGGACCCGTCATCGCCTGGGCGGCACCGGAATCCGCGCCAGGTCCTCCGCCACGACGATCTCCCCGTCGAAATTGGCGCGCGCCTGGTCGAGGTGGTCGTCGAGGGTGCCGTAGCGCTGGGAGAAGTGGGTGAGCACCAGGGTGCGCACGCCCGCGGCGGCGGCCACCTTGCCCGCCTGACCGGCGGTGAGGTGGCCGTACTCCTCGGCGAGGTCGATCTCCGCGTCGAGGAAGGTGGCCTCGATGACCAGCATGTCCACCCCTTCGGCGAGGGTGTACACGCCGTCGCACAGGCGGGTGTCCATGACGAAGGCGAAGCTCTGGCCCGGACGCGGTTCGCTCACCTGGTCGAGACCGATTGTGCGGCCGTCGATCTCAATGCTCCCGGCATGCTGCAACTCGCCGACGATGGGTCCGGCCAGGCCGTATTCGCGCAGCAGGTCCGGGACGATGCGCCGCCCGTCGGGCTCGTCGATGCGGTAGCCGAAGGCTTCGACCGGATGCGACAGCGGTTCCGTGCGCAGCGTGAAACCGGCGTCGGGGGCGGGCAATTCGCCTGCGGCGGCAATGGGGCGCGGGCGGAGTTCGGCGTGGTGGCGGTAGGCGGTGGAATCGCACAGCCGTTGATAGAACCGTTCCCCGGAGGCCGGGTAGTACACGTCCACCGCGTGCGGCACCCGGTCCAGGCTGATGCGCTGCACCACACCGGCCAGCCCCAGACTGTGGTCCCCGTGGAAGTGCGTGATGCCGATGCGGGTGATGTCGGTGGCCGACAATCCCGCGTAGATCATCTGCCGCTGCGTGCCCTCCCCTGGGTCGAACAGCACCCCTTCCCCATCCCACCTCAGCAGATAGCCGTTGTGGTTGCGCTGTTTGGTCGGCACCTGGCTCGCGGTTCCGAGAATGACCAGTTCGCGCTGTGACACGCGCGTCACGCTACCGCCTATGGCCGCCGAACCCGAGTCGGAGCACCCCGCGCGTTCCGGCCACCGGCTCCGCCACGCCGGGGAACACGACGTCGGAACGCCCGCTCGAAATACGGGCAGGGGGTATAGATGGACGGCGTGGCGACGAGGCTACACTGGCCGCGTGGACGATCAGCAAACGCCGCGCGCCGCCGGGTACGCTCGCGCGCTGGCCCTGTTCGTCCTGCTGGTCGGGGTGGTCATCATGCATTCGGCGGCCTTCGCCCCGAGCAGCGGCGGCCACCACGGGGCAACCGCACCGGGAGCACCGCGACTGCTCACCCACAGCGCCGACACCTCACCGCAGGCCGCACCCGGGATGCTTCCTTCGTCCGCGGCGATGGCGGTGGCCGTCGCCGCGCAGACCTTTGCCCCCGCCGCATCCGGCACGTCCGCCGCGACGAGCGCAGCCCACGATCGTCCGGACCACGTCGCGCCCACAGGCGATCGGCACGAATCCACAGCGGGCCTCAGCACACACGGCACAGCCATCAGTGCACGTGGCACGGCTGTCAACACGCACGACACGACCATCGGCGCACACGACACGACCATCGGCGCGTCCGAGACCGCCGCGACCACACCGTCCTGTACGAGCGGCGACTGCACTCCGAACCACGCCGTATCGCACGGCTGCGTCTTCGTGCTGACGGCACTCGCGCTGGCACTGGCACTCGCGGCCCTGTACTGGGTGGGCTGGACGAGACCCGAGTTCACCGGACCCCGCCCGCACCGGTGGGGCGGGCGACGCGCCCGCCCACCCCCGTGGACGGTTCTCACCTTGGCCGAATTGGCGATTCTCCGAATCTGATGGGCAGCGCCCGCTTCCGCCAACCCGAGCGCGGAAGCGCGATCACCTCTGCCCGCATCACATTCACACGCCAATTATCAAGGAGTACAGACATGTTCGAATCCAGCCGGATCAAGCTCGCCCTCATCACCGGCGTCTCGTCGGTGGCCCTCATCGCCGCCGGGTGCGGCGACGAGACCTCGACGGTCCAGGCGGTGGGCGGCGACACCACCACCTCCGCCGCGGGCGCCACCCGCAGCGACTTCAATGCCGCCGACGTGGAATTCCTCCAGATGATGTATCCGCATCACGCCCAGGCCGTGGAGATGGCGAAGCTGGTGCCGGGCCGCACGGAGAATCCGGAGCTCATCGCGCTCGCGCAGGCCGTGGAGCAGGCGCAGGCTCCCGAGATGCGGCAGATCTCCACGCTGCTGGTGAGCTTCGGCGAACCCGCGCCCACCGAGGACGGCGGTCACGCGGGGCACGGCGGCATGCCGGGCATGATGTCGCCGGAGCAGATGGTGGCGCTGGAACTGGCCAGCGGCGACGCCTTCGACGAGAAGTGGGTGACCATGATGATCGAGCACCATCAGGGCGCGATCGCCATGGCGGAGACCGAACTCGCCCAGGGCGTGAACGCCGAGGCCAAGCAGTTGGCGCAGGCGATCATCACGGCCCAGCGTACCGAGATCGACCAGATGCGGGGGATGCTGGCGCAGTAGGTGGTCAGCGCCTCGCTGCCTGACCGCAGCGGGGCGCGGGGTGGGAAGTGCCCGAGCGCGCGGCCCACGTACCACCAACACCAG
>NZ_JASCXP010000186.1:0-13729 GCF_030010695.1 Nocardia sp. CC201C | reverse complement strand
AGCTTCGCCGGTCGCCCCGCGCCCGGCCCCGACCGCCCGGACAGTCGCCGACTCTCCGTCTCCAGCAGTCCGGCGTCCACCATCTTGTCGAGATGGTGCGCGGCCAGGGGGCGCTGGATTCCGACCGCCGCCGCGGCCTCATTGCGACTCACCGGTTCGCCGCGACCGGTCACGTACTCGTAGAGCCGCCGCCGAACCGGATCCTGCAGTACGCCGATGGCGCCGATGTCCTCCACGAGGCCATTCTAAGAACAATCGGGATCTTCTATAGAACGCGGAGGCGTGTCCCGCGTCCGCTTGGCGGGGATCGTCCGCCGTCCTCCGTAGCGTGGGGTCATGGCATCCCTCTCCGATCCCGAAGTGCGCGACTTCCTCTCGGCTGGCACCCGCACCGGCAAGCTGGCCTTCACCGCCGCCGACGGCCGTCCCGTGGTGACGCCGATCTGGTTCATCGTCGAGGGCGACGAACTTGTCTTCAATACCGGCAAGACCTCCGCCAAGGGCAAGGCCCTCGCCCGCGACAACCGCCTCGCGCTCTGCGTGGACCTGGAGGAACCGCCCTATGGCTTCGTGCAGGTCCAAGGCGAGGCCACCACCTCCGAGGACCTCGGTGAACTCGTCCGCACCGCCACCGCCATCGGCGGCCGCTACATGGGCTCGGACCGTGCCGAGGAATTCGGCACACGCAACGGCGTCCCCGGCGAACTGGTGGTCCGCCTCCGCCCCACCAAGGTCATCGCCGCCTTCGGCATGGCGGACTGATCCGACGGGGAGCCGGTGCGGTGCACTCTCGCCCGATGCCGCCGCCGGTTCCCCCTCGCGACTCCATACACTCGCGGGGGTGACGGTGCACTTTGTCGGGGCGGGGCCGGGGGCGGCGGATTTGCTGACGGTTCGGGCCGTGCGGGTACTGGCGGCGGCGCCGGTGGTGCTGTACGCGGGGACCTATCTGGATCCCGAGGTGTTGGGGCACTGTGCACCGGGGGCCGAGTTGGTGGATACGCAGGGGCTGAATCTGGATCAGATCGTGGCGCACTGTGCGCGGGCCACGCGGGAGGGCAAGGATGTGGCCCGGTTGTGTTCGGGGGATCCGTCGCTGTATTCGGCGCTGGCCGAGCAGACGCGGCGGCTCGACGCGCTCGGGATTCCCTGGGATGTGACGCCGGGGGTGCCCGCGTACGCCGCGGCGGCGGCGCTACTGGGGGCGGAGCTCACGGTGCCGGAGCTGGTGCAGTCGGTGGTGTTGACCAGGACGCGGGCGCGGTCGACGGCCATGCCGGAGTCGGAGGCGCTGGGGAACTTCGCGCGGACGCGGGCCACGCTGGTGCTGCATCTGGCGATCACCCGGGTCCGGCCCTTGGCGCGGGAGCTGGTGCCCGAGTACGGCGCGGACTGTCCGGTGGTCGTGGTCTACCGGGCCAGTCAGCCCGAGCAGGTGATCGTGCGGGGCACGCTCGCCGATATCGCCGACCGGGTGGAGGAGCGGGGGCTGCGGCAGGCGGCCGTGATCATGGTGGGGCGGGCGCTGGCCGAATCGGTGTCCTGTGCGCAGTCTCACCTCTACGATCCGGGCCGCGACCGCGGCCATATTTCATCCCATGAATGATGAAATGCCCTGATAGCGAAGGGCTATGACCCTTTTTGGTCCTGTGGCCACTCCGGGCGGTAGATTGGTTCGGTGGTCAGCAGCAAAGTTCTGAAAACGGCCGTTTTCCGGCCCGCGAGTGTGGTCGTGCCCATGTAACGAGATCGCACGGCGGGATGGATAGCCCTTGTGAACATTTTTGTCTGATTGATATCGAAATGAACCCCGAACAGGACGCCGCGGGCACAGCCGTGCGTCCTGCACGGGTGTCGGCGGGGAGCGCTGCTGTGGTGTTCCGGAAGCGAGGTTTGGGTTGGACCGGCTGGATTTCGGCGGCAACGGCGAAGCTAGCGGGGAAGTGACGCCCGGTTCGGGGGAGCTTTTTCCGCTGTCTCCGGCGCAGCTCGGCATCTGGTACGCCCAGCACCTGGACCCCCAGGTGCCGATCAATATCGCCCAGTACGTCGAATTGCGCGGTGAGCTGGACATTCCGCTGCTCGAGCAGGCCATGGTCGACGGATCGTTGGAGGTCGGCTCCGGCTTCCTGCGCATCGTCGAGCGCGACGGCGAGCCCATGCAGATGGTCGACCCCACGCTCGATCGCACCATCTACCAGATCGACCTGCGCGACGAGGCCGATCCGGAGGCCGCCGCCCAGGCGTGGATGCGCGCCGACTACAGCCGCCCGCTGAACATCGTCGAGGACCGGCTCATCCGCACGGCCATGCTGCGGGTGGGTGACGATCATTACTTCTGGTACGCCCGAATCCATCACATCGCGCTCGATGGTCTGGGCGCCGTGACCTATATGACACGGGTCGCCGAGATCTACACCGCCTACGTGCGCGGCGAGCAGCCGACGCCGTCCAAGGCCACCGACCTGCGCACCCTGGTCGAGCAGGAGTTCGCCTACCGCGACTCCAAGCGCTTCACCAGCGACAAGGAGTACTGGGCCGAGCGGGTGGCCGGTCTGGAGGAGGGCTCCAGCCTCGCCGGTCGTTCCGCGCCGCCCGCCCCGCTCAACGGGGTGTCCAGCGCCGCCCTGTCCGACGACCAGAGCAGTCTGCTCGACGCCGCCGCTGCCCGCTACGACACCACGCCCGCGGGCCTGCTCATCGCCGGGTTCGCCACCTACCTCGCGCAGTGGACCGGCACCGAGGACGTCATCCTCAGCCTGCCGGTGACCGCCCGCACCACCGCGGCCATGCGCCGCTCCGGCGGCGCGACCTCCAATATCGTGCCGCTGCGCCTGCACGTCGGCCACGACACCACCGTGACCGACCTACTCGGCCAGGTGACCGTGGCGGTCGCGGGCGCGCTGCGCCACCAGCGCTACCGCCACGAGGACATTCGCCGCGACGCGGCGGGCGACGGCGTGGTGACCCGCGAGTTCTTCGGCCCGTGGGTCAACATCATGCTGTTCCACAACGAGGTCGTGCTCGGTGACGTGGTGGGCGAGTACAGCGTGCTGTCCACCGGTTCCATCGAGGACCTGGGCGTCAACTTCTACCAGTCGGTCAAGGGCACCCGGAACCACATCGACTTCGAGACCAATCCGAACCTCTACACCGAAGACGAAGCGCGCGGCCATCATGCGCGCTTCCTGGAGTTCTTCGACCGTTTCCTGGCGGCCGACACCGAGCAGGCAGTGTGGAGCCTGCCGGTCACCACCGCCGCCGAACGCACCAAGACGCTGGTGGAGTGGAACGAGGCGGGCCACGAGGTCCCCGACACCACGCTGCCCGCGCTGCTGGACGCGCAGATCCCCTTGACGCCGGACCATATCGCCCTCGATTTCGAGGGCGAGACCCTGACGTACGCCGAATTCGGCGCGCGGGTCAATCGCCTGGCGCGCTTCCTCATCGCCGACGGTGTGGGCCCGGAATCGCTGGTCGCCCTGGGGATGCGGCGGTCGCTGGAGCTGGTCATCGGCATGCACGCGGTGCTGCGGGCCGGTGGCGCGTACGTGCCGATCGACCCGGACCATCCGGCCGACCGCACCGCCTACATCCTCGAGTCCGCGGCACCGGTCTGCGTATTGACCACCGCCCGTGACGATCTCGACCTTCCGGAGTCCGTGCGTCGGGTCGAGCTCGACACCCTTGACACCTCGGCCTACTCCGACTCGCCGGTCACCGACGCGGATCGCGTCGCCCCGCTGCGCAGCTCGAATACCGCCTACGTCATCTACACCTCGGGCTCCACCGGCCGCCCGAAGGGTGTGGCGGTGACCCACCACGCCATCGTCAACCAAGAGCTGTGGATGCTGCACGAGTATCCGATGACGGCCGACGACGTGTACCTCCAGAAGACGGCCACCACCTTCGACGTGTCGCTGTGGGGCTACTTCATGCCCCTGCTGGTCGGCGCGAAACTCGTGGTCGCGACGCCGGACGGGCACCGGGATCCGCTGTACGTGGCGGAGATGATCGAGCGGCACCGGGTCACCGTCACCGACTTCGTGCCGTCCATGCTGACGGTGTTCGTGGCGCACGCCTCCGCGGCGCAGTGCGCCACGCTGAAGTACGTCTTCGTCATCGGTGAGGCGTTGCCGCCGGAGACCGGCGCGAGCTTCCGCCGGATCACGAACGCGGGCCTGCACAACCTGTACGGCCCCACCGAGGCCGCCGTCTCGGTCACCTACTGGGAGAACACCGCCGCCGACACCGTCACGGTGCCGATCGGTGTGCCCGAGTGGAATGTCGAAGTCTACGTGCTGGATTCGCGGCTGCGACCGGCCGCCATCGGTGCCGCGGGTGAGCTGTATCTCGCGGGCCGCCAGCTGGCGCGCGGCTACAAGGGCCGCCCGGACCTGACCTCGGACCGGTTCGTGGCGAACCCGTTCTCCAGCGACGGCGAGCGGATGTACCGCACCGGTGACCTGGTGCGCTGGAACACCGTCGCGAGCGGCGAATCGGGTACCGCCGCGAGCGGCGAATCGGATGCTGTCGGTGTGCTGGAGTACATCGGCCGCACCGACTTCCAGGTGAAGTTCCGCGGTCAGCGCATCGAGCTCGGCGAGATCGAGACCGACCTGCTCGCCCACCCGTCGGTGTCGCAGGCCGTGGTGCTGGTCATGGACACCGCCACCGGTCAGCAGCTGGTCGCCTACGTGGTGCCGGGCCCGGGCCAGTCCGTGGAACCGGCGGAGCTGACCCGCTTCGTGGCCGAGAAGCTGCCCAGCTACATGGTTCCGGCGTCGATCATGGTGCTGGACGCCTTCCCGCTCAACACCTCCGGCAAGCTGGACCGCAAGGCACTGCCGGAACCGGTGTTCAGTGTCGACGCCGCCGGATTCCGAGCGCCGCGCACCGCGGCCGAGGAGATCGTGGCGGGCATCTTCGCCGATGTGCTCGGGCACGGGCGCGTCGGCGTGGACGACAACTTCTTCGATCTGGGCGGCAACTCGCTCGTCGCCACGCAGGTCGTGTCGCGCATCTCCGCCGCCTTCGGGGCACGCCTGGGCGTACGCGCGCTGTTCGAGACCCCCACCGTCGCCGGAATCGCCGCGCGGGTGGAAACGACCGCGCCGGACGAGGTTTCGCGACCGCCGCTGGTCGCGCAGCCGCGCCCGGAACGGGTGCCGCTGTCGTTGGCCCAGCAGCGCATGTGGTTCCTCAACCAGTTCGATCCCACCGTGCCCACCTACAACCTGCCGTTCGTGGTGCGGTTGCAGGGCGAGGTCGACATCGACGCGCTCCAGGTGGCGCTGACCGACGTGGTGGCGCGGCAGGAGTCGTTGCGCACCCTGTTCCCCGAATCCGGGGACGGCGGTTACCAGCTGGTGCTGCCCATGTCGGAGGTGGATCTCGGCATCGAGGTCCACGATATCGACGAGGCCGAACTGCCCCGGGCGCTGGCGGATTTCGCCTCCGTCGGCTTCGATGTCTCGCGCGAGCTGCCCATTCGGGTGCGGGTGTTCCGCGTCGACTCCGCCGCCGAGGGCACCGATCTGGCCGTCGCCTTCGTGGTGCACCACATCGCCGCGGACGGCTTCTCCTTCGGGCCGCTCTCGCGCGATATGACCGCCGCCTACCTGGCGCGCACGGCCGGGGAGCAGCCCGCGTGGACGCCGCTGCCGGTGCAGTACCAGGACTTCAGCATCTGGCAGCGCGAGCTGCTGGGTTCGGAATCCGATCCGGAGTCCATGGCCGCCAAGCAGATCGCCTACTGGCGTGACGCGCTGGCGGGCCTGCCCGATCAGCTGGATCTGCCCGCCGATCGGCCCCGCCCGGTGGTGCAGTCCTTCCGGGGCAGCCGGGTCACCTTCGACATCGATCCCGAACTGCACGCCGCGCTGACGAATCTGGCTCGCACCCAGGGTGTCTCGCTGTTCATGGTGATGCACAGCGCCCTGGCCGTGTTGCTGGCGCGACTGTCGGGCACCACCGATATCGCCATCGGCACCCCGGTGGCCGGTCGCGGTGAGCAAGCGCTCGACGACCTCATCGGCATGTTCGTCAACACGCTGGTGCTGCGCTCGGAGGTCGACGGCGCGCAGAGCTTCACCGACTTCCTGTCCCGCACCCGGGAAACCGATCTCGCGGCCTTCGCCAATACCGATGTGCCGTTCGAGCGCCTGGTGGAGGTGCTCAACCCGACCCGTTCGCAGGCGCGGCATCCGCTGTTCCAGGTCATGCTGTCGTTCCAGGAGATGTCGCATGGCACCATGGAGCTGCCGAGCCTGACCGTCTCCGCGGACGAGCTCGAGGTCGATATCGCCAAGTTCGACCTGCAGTGGACCATGACCGAGCAGCGCGGGCTGCGCGGTGAGCCCGCCGGCCTGTCGGTGGTGCTCTCCTACGCCACCGATCTGTTCGACGCCGCGACCGTGACCGCCTTCGGCCGCCGCTACCTGCGCGTCCTCGAAACCGCCGTCGCCGCACCGGATACCGTGGTGCGCGATATCGACGTGCTCGAGGCCGATGAGCGTGCCACGGTGCTGCGCGCCTGGAACGACACCGCGCACGCACTGCCGACGGCGGCCTCGTTGGGCCTGGCGGAGGCGGCTCGAGGCGATTCCGGCCAGCCGTCAGGCTCCCCGTTGAGGGCGGTGGCGGGAGACGGGCGGGCCATGGAAGGTCCCGTGGCCGCCGCATCGGACAGAGCGGTCACCGTGGTGGATCTGTTCGAGCGCCAGGTGCGGCAGCGGCCGCACGCCACCGCGCTCATCTTCGATCCGGGTGAGCGCAGCGGCGGCCTGTTCGGTCCTGCCGCCGAGCTGAGCTACGCGGAGTTCTCCGCACGGGTGAACCGCCTGGCGCGCAAGCTCATCGCCGTCGGCGTCGGTCCGGAATCGCTGGTGGCGGTGGGGATTCGCCGCTCGGTCGACATGCTCGTCGCCATCTACGCCACGCACGCGGCGGGCGGCGGCTATGTGCCGATCGATCCGGACCACCCGGCCGAGCGCACCGAGTACGTACTGGCCAGCTCGCGGCCGGTGGTGCTGTTGACCACCACTGACGACGACGTGGACGGCCGGGACTGCCAGGTGCTGCGCCTGGACGCCCTCGACCTCGGCGAGTTCGACGACGCTCCGATCACCGACGCGGAACGGCATGCGCCGCTGCGCAGTTCGAATACCGCCTACGTGCTCTACACCTCGGGTTCGACCGGCCGCCCCAAGGGCGTGGCCGTCTCGCACGCCTCGGTGCTGAACCAGATCGCCTGGATCACCGCCGAATACGGCATGGACGACACCGATGTGATCCTGCAGAAGACGCCGGTCACCTTCGACGTGTCGGTGTGGGAGCTGTTCGGCTCCATGGCCGTCGGCGCGCAGCTGGTCATCGCCGCGCCGGACGGGCATCGCGACCCCATGTACCTGTCCGAGGTCATCGGTCGCCACCGCGTCACCATGACCTCGTTCGTGCCGTCCATGCTGAGCGTGTTCGCCGGTAGCGCCTCGGCGGCCGAATGCCTGTCGCTGCGTGCGGTGCTGGTCGCCGGTGAGGCGCTGCCGCCCGCCACCGTCACCGCCTTCCGGCGCTTCTCCACCGCGTCCGTGCACAACCTGTACGGCCCCACCGAGTTCACCGTCCACGCCACCTACGCGCCCATCACCGCGCCGACCCCGACCTCGGTGCCGATCGGGCGTCCGGTGTGGAACGCCCAGGCGTACGTGCTCGACGAGGGCCTACGGCCGGTGCCGGTCGGGGTGCCCGGTGAGCTCTACCTGGGTGGCGCGCAGGTGGCGCGCGGCTACTTCGGCCGACCCGAGCTGAGCGCGGAACGCTTCGTGGCCAACCCCTTCGGGGAGCCGGGTTCGCGCCTGTACCGCACCGGCGACCTGGTGCGCTGGAATCAGAACGAGCCGGGGGTCATCGACTACATCGGCCGCACCGACTTCCAGGTGAAGTTCCGCGGCCAGCGCATCGAACTCGGCGAGATCGAGACCGCGCTGCTCGACCATCCGTCGGTCAACCAGGCCGTGGTGCTGGTCATCGACACCGTCGCCGGTGATCAACTGGTCGCCTACGTGGTGGCCGGGGGACCGATCGACCTCGACGGCGTCAAGGCGGCGCTGCACCGCACCCTGCCCGCGTACATGGTGCCGGGCGCGTTCGTGGTGCTGGATGCCTTCCCGCTCAACGCCTCCGGCAAGCTGGACCGCCGGGCGCTGCCCGCACCGGTGTTCGAGGTGCGCGAATTCCGCGCCCCGACAACACCGATCGAGGAGATCGTCGCGCAGATCTTCGGCGAGGTCCTCGGCATCGCCCGCGTCGGCGTGGACGACGACTTCTTCGAACTCGGCGGCAACTCGCTCATCGCCACCCAGGTCGCCTCGCGCCTGGGTATCGCACTCGACACCCGGGTGCCGGTGCGCATGCTGTTCGAGGCCAGCACCGTCGCCGCCCTCGCGGCGCGGGTGGAATCGCACGCCGGTGACGGTGCGCGCAAGGCCCTGGTGGCACGGGAGCGGCCCGCCGACATCCCGCTGTCGCTGGCCCAGCAGCGCATGTGGTTCCTCAACCGCTTCGACACCGCATCGGCGGTCAACAACATCCCGGTCGCCATCCGGCTCTCCGGTGAACTCGACGTGGCCGCCCTGCAGGTCGCCGTCATCGACGTCATCGACCGGCACGAATCGCTGCGCACGGTCTTCCCGGAGACCGGCAACGGTCCGGTGCAGCGGGTGCTGGACGCGGCGCAGATCGTGCCCGACCTGACCCCGGTGCCGGTCACCGAGGGCAATCTGGTCGAGCACCTCATCGAGCTGGCGTCCATGGCTTTCGACGTCACCAGCGAAGTGCCGCTGCACGCACGGCTTTTCGAGATCAGCGAATCCGAGTACGTGCTCGGCATGGTGGTGCACCACATCTCCGCCGACGGCTGGTCCATGGGACCGCTGGCCCGCGATGTCATGGTCGCCTACGCGGCCCGCACCTCGTGGGAGGCACCGGCCTGGGCGGAACTGCCCGTGCAGTACGCCGACTACGCGCTGTGGCAGCGCGAGGTGCTTGGTTCCGAGGACGATCCGGAATCGCTGATCTCCAAGCAGATTCAGTACTGGACCCGGGCGCTCGCCGACCTGCCGGACGAACTGGTGCTGCCCGCCGATCGGCAGCGGCCCGCCGTGGCCAGCTACCGCGGCGGCACCTACCCGTTCGTCATCTCGGCCGAAACCCAGCAGCGGCTGGTGGATCTGGGCCGCCAGCACAACGCTTCGCTGTTCATGGTGCTGCACAGCGCCCTGGCGGTGCTGCTGGCGCGGTTGTCGGGCACCGACGATATCGCCATCGGCACCCCGGTCGCCGGTCGCGGTGAGGCCGCGCTCGACGACCTGATCGGCATGTTCGTCAACACCCTGGTGCTGCGCACCGAGGTGGACGGGCAGGCCAGCTTCGCCGATCTGCTCGCCACCGCCCGCGATACCGACCTGCACGCCTTCGCGCACGCCGACGTGCCGTTCGAGCGCCTGGTCGAGGTGCTCAACCCGGCCCGCTCGCAGGCACGGCATCCGCTGTTCCAGGTCATGCTGACCTTCCAGAACACCCGCCAGACCAGCCTGGAGCTGCCCGGCCTGCGGGTCAACGGCATCGACTACGACGCCGGGCTGGCGAAGTTCGACCTCCAGCTCACCCTGCAGGAGGCCCAGGACGCGCACGGGGAGCACGTCGGCATGTCGGCCGAGTTCTCCTACGCCCTGGACCTTTTCGACGAGCCGACGGTGGCCGCCTTCGCGCGGCGACTGCACACCATCCTGGACGCGGTCACGGCCGATCCCCAGCGGCCCGTCGGTGATATCGAACTGCTCGACGCCGAGGAGAAGCGGCGGGCGCTTACCGAGTGGAACGCCACCGGATTCGACCTGACCTCCGTGCTGCCGGCATTGCCGGAAGGCGTTGCGCCGACCCTGGTCTCGCTGTTCGAGGCCCAGGCGCTGACCAGCCCGGACGCACCCGCGCTGGAATTCGAGGGGACAAGTCTCGCCCTCCCGTCGCCCGACCACCGCCCCTCATCGAGTCACCATGTGACGCTGGCCTATGGCGAATTCTCCGCCCGGGTGCATCGCCTGGCCCGCAAGCTCATCGCGACCGGCGTCGGCCCCGAAGTTCCGGTGGCACTGGCCATCCGGCGCTCGATCGATCTGCTGGTCGCCATGTACGCGGTGCTGGAGGCCGGTGGCGCGTACGTGCCGCTGGATCCGGACCAGCCCGCCGAGCGCATCGACTACGTGCTCGACACCGCGCGCCCGGCCGCCATCCTGACCACCAGCCGCGACGACTTCGTGACCGGCCGCAATGTGCCGGTGCTCGAGGTGGATACGCTGCGCCTGGACGGCTTCGCCGACACCACGATCACCGATGCCGAACGGATGGGGCCGATCCGGCCGGAGCACACCGCCTACATCATCTTCACCTCGGGTTCGACCGGCCGCCCCAAGGGCGTGGCCGTCGAGCATGCCGCCATCGTGAACCGCCTGCTGTGGATGCAGCACGAGTACCCGATCGGCGCGGACGACGCGGTACTCCAGAAGACCCCGGCCACCTTCGACGTGTCGGTGTGGGAGTTCTTCTGGCCCTTGCAGACCGGTGCGCGCCTGGTCATCGCCAAGCCGGACGGCCACCGGGACCCGGTGTATCTGGCGCAGCTCATCGCCGAACGACGTGTCACCACCGCGCACTTCGTGCCGTCGATGCTTTCCGTCTTCGTGGCGGCGCTCGACGCCGCCGACGGTGACTCTCCGTTGGTTCGCGGCGCGCAGCGGAGGGCAATCACACTCCGCCAGGTGTTCGCCTCCGGTGAGGCGCTGCCCGCGCCGACCGCGCACAAGCTGCGTGAGCTGACCGGTGCGCGGCTGCACAACCTGTACGGCCCCACCGAGGCCGCGGTCGACGTGACCTACCACGAGGTCACCGATGCCGACGAGATCGCGGTTCCCATCGGTCGTCCGGTGTGGAACACCGAGGTCTACGTGCTCGACGCGCGCTTGCACCCGGTCGCGCCGGGTGTCGCGGGTGAGCTCTATCTCGCGGGCGATCAGCTGGCCCGCGGCTACCTCGGCCGTCCCGACCTGTCCGCGGATCGCTTCGTGGCCAACCCGTTCGGTGACGGCGCTCGTATGTACCGCACCGGTGACCTGGTCACCTGGACCGCCGACGGTGAGCTGGAGTACTTGGGCCGCACCGACTTCCAGGTGAAGCTGCGTGGTCTGCGTATCGAACTCGGCGAGATCGAGGCCGCGCTGCTGGCGCAGCCGGGTGTCGCCCAGTCGGTGGTGGTGGTGCGCGCCGACGCCCACGCCGGTGATCAACTGGTGGGCTACGTGGTGCGCGAGCCCGAGGCCGTCGTCGATGTGGACGCGGTGAAGGCCGCACTGGCGCAGTCGCTTCCGGCCTACATGGTGCCCGCGGCGCTGGTGGTGCTGGACGAGTTCCCGCTCAACGCCTCCGGCAAGCTGGATCGCAAGGCACTGCCCGCCCCGGTGTTCGAGGCCAAGCGCTTCCGCGCGCCCGCCACGCCGATCGAGGAGATCGTGGCGCAGATCTTCGCCGATCTGCTCGGCTTGCCGCGGGTCGGCGTGGACGACGACTTCTTCGAACTGGGCGGGAATTCGCTGGTCGCCACCCAGGTCGTCGCGCGGCTGAGCGCCGCGCTGAACGCCGAGGTCGGCGTGCGCGTGCTCTTCGAGGCCCCGACCGTGGCGGCACTGGCCGCGCGAGTGGAGTCGCATGCGGGAACCGGTGTGCGCCAGGCCCTCACGGCCCGCGCCCGCCCCGAACACCCGCCGCTGTCGCTGGCACAGCAGCGCATGTGGTTCCTCAACCGCTTCGACACCGAGTCGGCCGCCAACAATATTCCGGCCGCTGTCCGGCTGACGGGCGCGGTCGATCTGGACGCGCTGCGCAGCGCGGTCGCCGATGTGGTGGCGCGGCACGAGTCGCTGCGGACGGTGTACCCGTCGGCCGACGGCATCGCCTACCAGCAGGTGCTGCCCGCCGCCCGCGCCATCCCGGTGGTGGACGTGGTGGAGGTCGCCGAAACCGAACTGTTCGGCGCCATCGGCGCATTCGTGACCCAGGGTTTCGACGTCACCGACGAACCGCCGCTGCGACTGCGCGTCTACCGCCTGACCGCAGTATCCGATGCGGCGGCCGCGGGCCCCTCCGTGGTTACGCAGGCTGCCTCCTCCGGGCCTGACGCGACCGCCGACGACCACGTGCTGGTGCTCGTCGCCCATCACATCGCCGCCGACGGCTTCTCGATGAATCCGCTGGTGCGCGATCTCATCACGGCGTACGTCGCGCGTAGCGAGGGCGAGGCCCCGGGCTGGGCCGAACTGCCGGTCCAGTACGCCGATTACGCGCTGTGGCAGCGCGAAACCCTCGGCTCCGAGGACGACCCGCGCTCACTCATCACCGAGCAGCTCGACTACTGGCGCGACACCCTGGCCGGACTGCCGGACGAACTGCGGTTGTCCAGCGCGGCGCGGCCCGCCGTCGCCTCCTATCGGGCCGGGACGTACCGCTTCCAGCTCCCGGGTGAGCTGGTGACCGCGCTCAACCGGGTCGCCCAGACCCACGGCACCACCCTGTTCATGGTGGTGCACAGTGCCTTCGCCGCCCTGCTGTCGCGCCTGAGCGGCAGTGACGATGTGGCCGTCGGCATTCCGGTGGCCGGTCGTGGTGAACAGGCCCTCGACGACCTGGTCGGCATGTTCGTCAACACCCTGGTGCTGCGCTCGCGGGTCGATACCGGCGAGAGCTTCGCCGAGTTGCTGACGCGGGTCCGCGAGCGCGACCTGCAAGCCTTCGCGCACGCCGATGTGCCGTTCGAGCGCCTGGTCGAGGTGCTCAACCCGGCCCGCTCGCAGGCGCGGCATCCGCTGTTCCAGGTCATGCTGTCGTTCCAGAACCTCGGCCGCGCGGCCCTGGAACTGCCGGGTCTCACCGTGGCACAGCTGGATATCGACCAGCAGACCGCCAAGTTCGACCTCCAGCTCACGCTGAGCGAGGTCGCCGCCGATGCCGACGTGGCGGCCATGGACGCCGAACTCGTCTACGCCACCGATCTTTTCGACGGCGCGTACGCCGACACCTTCGCCGAGCGTTTCGTGCGGGTGCTGTCGGCCGTGGCCGCCGATCCGACCGTGCGCGTGGGTGATCTGGAACTGCTCAGCGCCGCCGAGCGCACCCGGGTGCTCGACTCCTGGAATGCCACCGGCTTCGACCTGGCCGCCGCCCTGCCGGAGGACGCCGCAGGCGCCGCCGCCACCCTGGTCTCCCTGTTCGAGGCCCAGGTCGAGCGCACCCCCGACACACCCGCGGTCTCGTACGAGGGGACAACTCTCTCCTACGCCGAGTTCGCCGCACGGGCACGCAAGCTGGCCCGCTTCCTCATCGCCGAGGGCGTCGGCCCGCAATCCCACGTGGCCCTGGGCATGCGCCGCTCCCTGGACCTGGTGGTCGGCATGTACGCCGTCACCCTGGCCGGTGGCGCGTACGTCCCGCTGGACCCGGACCACCCCGCTGAGCGCACCGAGTACATCCTCGACACCGCCGATCCGGTGTGCGTGCTCACCACCTCCGACACCGACCTGCACACCACCTCCGACACCGACACCGACCCCGCCGCCCCTGACGGCAACGCCCCGTCGGTTCGCGGCGCGTCCCGGTTCTGGACTGACGGAGCGGGGGAGCG
>NZ_JASCXP010000185.1:0-13751 GCF_030010695.1 Nocardia sp. CC201C | reverse complement strand
GCTGGCCGCATGCACGATCAGACTCCGCGCACAACCCGGCTCCGCGCACAATCCGACTCAGCGCACAATCCGACTCAGCGCACAATCCGACTCAGCGCACGATGATCCGCGGTCCGGCTCAGTTCGATACCGCCGCCGGATCGGTGAGCATGGCGGCGCGCAGCATGTACTCGGGCACCCCGAGGCCGCCCACCAGGGTGGTCGCGTGCGGCCGCAGCCGGTCGACCAGTTCGTTCACCCCGCGGCGCACCGCCTTGGCCCGCTCCACCGACATGAAGCGGTGCATGATGAACCACGCCTGGTTCTCCTCCAGCACGGTGTACACGAACAGATCGCACACCGAATCGGCGAGCGCGCGGGCCTGTTCGTCCTCGATGGCGGCGATGCCCTCGATGAACGCCTCCAGCACGATGCGGTCGATATGCGCGGTGCCCGCCGCCAGAATGTGGTCCTGGGCATTGTTGAACGCCTCGAACGGTCCGGTGTCCGCGGCACGCGCCCGCAGCCGGTGCGCGGCCGTGCGGGTCAGGTAATCCTCGCGATCGGCGAACAGCTGCAGCTGCACGTCGCGGCGGGCCAGGTCACCGTCGTCGACGCCCTGGTCGGAGCGGTCGCGCAGGCGCTGGATGAGCTGGCGCACCCCGGTCACGTCGCGCACCACGTCGCGGGTCATGGTAGCGGCGAAGCGCACCCAGCCCAGCGCGTCGAGATCGCGCACCTCATCGGAGTAGGCGGTGAGCAACTCCTTGGCCACCAGTTGGGTGAGCACCACGTTGTCACCCTCGAAGGTGGTGAACACGTCGGTGTCGGCCTTCAGGGTGACCAGTCGGTTCTCGGTCAGGTAACCCGCTCCGCCGCAGGCTTCGCGGCACTCCTGGATGGCGCGAGTGGCGTGCCGGGTCTGCGCGACCTTGAGTCCGGCCGCGCGCTTCTCCAGCGCGCGCTGCGCGCCCGGATCGACGTCCTGTCCGGTCTGCACCAGATGCATGCGCCGCACCAGGTCGTTCTGTGCGAAGGCCAGCGCGTAGGACCGCGCCAGCAGCGGCAGCAGGCGGCGCTGATGGCTGCGGTAGTCCAGCAGCAGGGTCTCCTCGCCGGTATCCGGATCGTCGAACTGGCGACGCCGCTCGGCGTAGCGCACCGCGATGCTCAGCGCCACCCGCGCACCGGCCGCCGCCGCGCCGCCCACGCTCACCCGGCCGCGCACCAGCGTGCCCAGGGTGGTGAAGAAGCGGCGGCTCGGATTCTCGATGTCGGAGTGGTAGGTGCCGTCCGGCGCCACGTCGGCATACCGGTTGAGCAGGTTCTCGCGCGGAATCCGCACCTGGTCGAACATGATCCGGCCGTTGTCGACGCCGGGCAGGCCGCCCTTGAGGCCGCAGTCGGAGGTGGTCACGCCGGGCAGGTCGTTGCCCTGGTCGTCGCGGATGGGCACCAGGAAGCAGTGCACGCCCCGGCTCTCACCGCCGGTGATCAGCTGCGCGAAAACCGCTGCCATGCGGGCGTGTTCGGCCGCCCCGCCGATGTAGTCCTTGCGGGCGGCGGGAGTCGGGCTGTGCACCACGAACTCCTGCGTCGCCGGATCGTAGGTGGCGGTGGTCAGCAGATTGGCCACATCGCTGCCGTGACCGGTTTCGGTCATGGCGAAGCAGCCGAGCAGGTCCAGGGTGATGAGCTGTTCGACGTAGGTCTTGTGCCGCTCGGTGCCCAGGTTCTCCACCGCACCGCCGAAAAGCCCCCACTGCACACCGCATTTCACCCACAGGGACAGGTCGGTGTAGGCCAGCATCTCCAGGGCGGTGACCGCCCCGCCGGGATCGTTGCCGCCGCCGTGTTCGAGCCGGAAGCCCTTCTCGGCCCAGCCGAAGGTCGAGACCAGGCGCATCTGGTCCAGCACGCGGGCACGGGCGGCCCGCATATCGAGGGCGGGATCGCCGTAGAGCCGATCGTCGTCGAGGTGTTCGCGTGCCTTCTCGCGTACCTCTCGCCAGGGGCCGTCCAGGGCCGCGCGTAGTTCGTCCACTGTCCGATCGTCGTCGGTCGCCATATTCGCCACCCTACTGTGGCGGTTACGCTCGACTGGGTGATCTACCGCACCGTGTACTTTTCTCCATCATGAGCAACGATCTGGCAACCAGAGCGGAGGATGCGCCCGTGCGCACCGCCTGGTGGCAGCGCCGGTTCGCGGCGGCGATAGATCGCCTGCTCGCCGACCGGATCGCCACCGTCGACGCCGTGGTCGAGGCGCCCTCGCCACTGCAGCCGATCGATCTCACCGACGACGCCAGCGTCACCGAGGTGCTCGACCTGGCCGAGCGGGTGGGCGAGGTCGTGCTCGCGGCGGGCACCAGCGTCATGGACACCACGACGCAGATCGAATTCATCGCCGCCACCTACGGCCTGTCCCAGATCGACGTCGACGTCACCTACAACTCCATCCGCATCTCCGTCGATCGCGGCCCGAAGCTGCCGCCCGCCAGCACCATGCGGGTGGTGCACTATCGGTCGCTGGACTTCACCCGGCTCGCCGCCGTGGACCGGCTGACCCGGCGCATCCGCCGGGAACTGGTGCCGCCGGAGGAGGCCCTGGCGGCGCTCGAGGCCATCACCACCGCGCCGCACCCCTACAAACGGTGGGTCTCCACCTTCGGCTGGGCGCTCATGGCGGCGGCGATCGGGCTGCTGCTGGGCGGCGGTTGGCTGGTCTGCGTACTGAGCTTCGCCGCCACCACCGCCATCGACCGCACCAACCGGATTCTGAACCGCAAGAACCTGCCCTTCTTCTTCCAGCACATGGTGGGCGGCTTCATCGCGGCGATCCCCGCGATCGCCGTAGCCACCTACGCCGGGCACCTCAGGATGGATCCGTCCCTGATCATCGCCGCGGGGATCGCGGTGCTGCTCGCCGGCCTACAACTGGTCGGCTCGGTCGAGGACGCGATCACCGGCGCACCCATCACGGCGGCGGCCCGCATGCTCGAGGTCATCATGATGACCTGCGGCATCATCGGCGGCATCGTGCTGGCGCTGCGCTTGGCCGAGATCCTGGGCGCGACGGTTCCGGCGATCGATACGACCGCGACCCGCGATATCACCAACTGGCCGCTCAAACTCGCGGCGGGCGCGATCGCCTCCGTAGCCTTCTCGCTGGCGTGCTACGCCGAACGCCGGGCACTCACCGCCGCAGCCTTCAGCGGCGCTGCGGCGACCATCTGCTACCTCCTCGTCCAGAACTCGGGTTTCGGGCCGATCATCTCGTCGGGTGCCGCGGCCATCGTGGTGGGCCTGGCCGGTGGGCTGGTCGCACGTCGTGCCCTGACCCCGCCCCTGGTCATCGCGGTAGCCGGTATCACACCGCTGCTGCCGGGCCTCAAGGTCTACCGCGGCCTGCATTCGCTGCTCAACGATCAGCATGTGTTCGGTCTCAACCAGTTGTTCACCGCCTTCGCCATCGGCGGCGCCCTCGCGGCCGGTGTCACCCTCGGTGAATGGTTCGCCCGTTCGCTCCGGCAACCGCGAATTCTGCAGCGTTTCGGCACCATTCGCCGCCCGCGCATCCGACCGCGGCGTCCGGTGGCCTGACCCGAAAACCCCCGGAGCCGTACGACCGATCTGACGACAGGATCGTGCTCCGGGGGTATTTCCTTGCCCACCCGGCCTTTTCACGTCGACCGCGGCCGGGGCGGGAGGTTCGGGCGGATCAGGCGGGCGCGGACGGCGCACCCGCCGGTATCAGGTGTTTGGCCTCCACCAAACGGGACTTGGCCTGGCGTTTCACCGGGCAGGCCAGACTGGGGCAGTCGATATGGGTCTGCATGATGAGGTGGGCGTAGCCCACGGTCATGACGGGCACGGCGCTGTGGTCGGTCGGCGGAATGCCGTACATCCTTGTCGCCCCTTCTCTTTCGTGTCTGACGGGTTGCCGGTCCGTGGGCACACTTCCAGTAGACACCGCGGTGTCGCGTGCTGGAAGATTTCGGTGTCGGACATTGGCGAAGACTTCCGCGGTCTTCCAATCCCGCTGCGAAAATCATTCCAAAATCGCACACCCTCATGAGGTTCGCTAATGACCGAAGGTGGTTCCGGCTCCACAGTTCCCCGCCGCATGCTGGGCCGACAGCTGCGCCGCCTGCGCGAGGACGCGGGCGTTTCGGTGGCCGCGGCCTGCCGCACCATCGAGGTGTCCGCGCAGACCATGTGGCGACTCGAGGGCGGGCAGTCGGTGAAGCTCAAGGACATCTACATCCGTGCCCTGTGCGTGCTCTACGGGGCCTCCGACGACGATACGGCGGCGTTGCTGGGACTCGTAGCAGAAACCAAGCGAACCGGATGGTGGCATTCCTACGGTGACGCCGTGCCCGGTCACTTCGACCTGTACATGGGTCTGGAGGAAGCGGCCAAGCGCCTCACCATGTTTCAGCTCACGCTGCTGCCCGGCATGGTGCAGACCGCCGACTACCGGCGCGCCATGGTGTGGACCGTCCACCCGCAGATGCCCACGGCCGAGGTGGAGCGGCGTGTCGAACTCATGACCAAACGACAACAGCGCCTGCATGATTCGGGTTTCGAGCTGAACGTGCTGCTGTCGGAGTCCGCACTGCACCATCAGGTGGGCGGGCCGGGAGTGATGGCCGACCAGCTCGCGCACTTGCTGGAGATTGGCAGGCGTCGAAACGTATCGATTCGGGTAATCCCCTACAGCGTCGACAGCTGGATCGGGCTACAGGTGGGCCACTTCGTATTCCTGGAGTTCCCACTGCACCGGGAGACCAAGTGGACCGAACCCCCGGTTGTCTACGTGGAGGGATACACCGGCGCTCTATACCTGGACCGCGACAACGAGATTCAGCAGTACAGAGCGGCTATTGCAGAGATACGACGCGTCGCGTTGGATGAGAGCGACACCAGAGATCTGGTAACCCACACAGCAAGGAGCAAGCAGCGTGAGCAATGACCTGTCCGCGGCACGGTGGTTCAAGAGTTCCCGCTCAGCGAACCAGGAAGCGTGCGTCGAAACCGCACACCTGGCAAACGGCGCGGTCGGCGTCCGAGACTCCAAGGACCCGACCGGCCCCGCCCTGATCTTCGCCCCCGTCGCCTGGGATGCCTTCGTCACCGGCGTCCGTTCCGGTGAGTTCGACCGTCTGTAACCCCGGTACCACGAGAGGTACTCGGGAATCCCTTGCCCCCGAGTACCTCTCCTAGTCCTTCAGCAGGCCGATGCTGCGGCCGATATCGGCGAGGGTGGCGTCGAAGAGCACGTCCGGGTGGGTGACGTGGATGGGGTAGTTGCCGAAGGCTTCCAGGGTGACGTGGCCGTACAGGCGGGCCCAGAACTGGATCATCACGTAGCTGACGCCCAGGTCGAGCTTCTCGGCCGGGAATTTCTGGCCCGATTCGGCGAGTACCGCGAGCAGATCGGTCTGGAAGCGGATCAGATCGTCGCGCAGTTCCGCGGGGATGGCCGCCACGGGCGGGGTGACCACCTCGTAGTCGGCGAGCAGGCGGCCCGCCGCCTCCAGAAACAGGCGACCGACCGGTTCACCGAATTGCCGCATGGCACTGGGCGCCCCGGCTCCGGCGGGAGACGCGAAGACCAGCGTGAACTCCCGTGGATGGGTGAGGGCCCAACGCCGGAAACCGCGGCAGACGCCGAAGAACCGCACCATGGCGTCGTCGGGTTCTCCCTCGAGCGCGCCCGCCATATCGCGGGCCAGATCCGCGCACACGTCCAGGCGCACCGCCGCGATCAGATCGTCGCGGCTCTCGTAGTAGCGGTAGAGCGCGGGAGCCGTGATGCCCAGCTCCCGCGCGATCGCCCGCAGCGTCACCGCGTCGGGCCCCTGGTCGACCAGCAGTGACCGCGCGACGCGGCGGATGTCGGCGTCGCTGACCGCGGGCACCCGGCCGCGGCGTCGCGTGTCGGTCATGCTGTCTCCCAATCGAACCGGGTGGCCGGGCGCGCGGTCCGACCGCTCACTCGTAGGCGACCTGCCAGCTCTTGATGCCGTTGAGCCAGCCCGAGCGCAGGCGGACCGGTTCGGAGATCTGGCGCAGGTTCGGCATCACATCGGCGATGGCGTTGAACATGAGGTCGATCTCCAACCGGGCCAGGTTGGCACCTACACAGTAATGCGTCCCGGTACCGCCGAAGCCGACATGTGGGTTGTTCGTGCGCAGCACGTCGAACTCGAAGGGATTGTCGAAGTGGTCCTCGTCGAAGTTGGCGGCCGAGTAGAACAGTCCGACGCGCTGGCCCTTCTTGATCTCGATACCGCTCAGCACGGTGTCGGAGAGGGCGGTGCGCTGGAAGGACACCACCGGGGTGGCCCAGCGCACGATCTCGTCGGGCGCGGTGCGCGGGCGCTGCTCCTTATAGGTCTCCCACTGGTCCGGGTGGTCGACGAACGCCTTCATGCCGTGGGTGATGGCGTTGCGGGTGGTCTCGTTGCCCGCGACCGCGAGCAGGATGACGAACCAGGCGAATTCGTCGGAGGCCAGCGCCTCACCCTCGACATCGGCCTGCAACAGCGTGGTCACGATGTCGTCCATCGGGCATTTCTTCTTCTCCTCGGCCAGGTTCCAGGCGTAACCCATGACCTCGGCGGTGGCCATCTTGTGATCGCCCTCGAACTCGGGATCGTCGTAGGAGATCATCTGGTTGGTCCACTGGAAGATCTTGCCGCGATCCTCCTGCGGCACGCCGATGAGTTCGGCGATGGCCTGCAGCGGGAGTTCGCAGGCGACCTGCTCGACGAAGTCGCCGCCGCCGGTCTTCTTGGCCTCGTGCACGATGTGCTCGGCGCGCTCCCGCAGGGCGGCGCGCAGCGACTCCACCGCGCGCGGGGTGAAGCCCTTGGAGATGATGCGGCGCAGCTTGGTGTGGCGCGGCGGATCCTGGTTCAGCAGCAGGTGCCGCTGGATCTCGATCTCGTCGCGGGTGATGTCGGAGTTGAAGCGGATGACGGCGGTGTTCTCCTCCGAGGAGAAGATGTCGGAGCGCTTCGAGATCTCCTTGATGTCGTCGAGCTTGGTGACCACCCAGTAGCCACCGGTGTCGAACCCGCTGACCCCGTCGGGCTGCGGGTTCCACCAGATGGGCGCGGTCTTGCGGAGTTCGGCGAACTCCTCGATGGGCAGTCGCCGGGCGAACAGCTCGGGGTCGGTGAAATCGAAGCCTGCGGGGATGGACGGCGCGGACACGGAACCTCCTCTGGAACACGTTCCCAAGGAGTGAACCACACCACACCCGATTTGTGAACGGGTATTAGTAAATACCGTTCACCGAATTCTCAGTACGCGCCCTCGCCCCTGGTCACCGCGCCGATCGTCCTGGCGACCAGCAGCAAATCCAGCAGCATGGACCAGTTCTCGACATAGGAGAGGTCGAGCCGCATGGCGTCCTCGGGCGCCAGATCGGACCGGCCGCTCACCTGCCACAGGCCGGTGACGCCCGGCTTGACCAGCAACCGCCGCCGCATGACCCCGTCGTAGGAATCCACCTCCCGCCGCACCTGCGGACGCGGCCCCACGATGCTCATCTCACCGCTGAGCACATTGAAGAACTGCGGCAGCTCGTCGAGGGAGTACTTGCGAATGAACCGCCCGACGGGGGTGATCCGCGGGTCGTCACGCATCTTGAAGAACACCGGGTTGCCGCCGTTCGCTTCGATGAGCGCGTGGATGTGCGCGTCGGCGTCGACGTACATGCTGCGGAACTTGATCATGCGGAACGGCCGTCCGTCCCGCCCGATCCGCTCGGACAGGTAGAACACCGGACCGCGGCTGCCCACCTTGACGGCCACCGCGATCGCCACCAGCACCGGGGCGATGAGCACCACGGCCGTCAGCGCGAAGCAGAGGTCGAAGACCGCCTTGCGAATCGACTTGGCGCGGTCGTAGCGCGGCTTCTCCACGTGCAGCATGGGCATATCGGCCACCAGCCGGTGGGTGAGCCGGGTGCCCGCCATATCCACCAGGCCGGGCGTGACGATCAGCTCCACGCCGAGCGGATCCAGCTCCCAGGCCATGCGGCGGAAGTCGGCGGGGCCGAGCTTGTCGGTGGCGGTGACGGCGACGGTGTCCGCGCCGGTTCGCCGCACCGCGTCCAGCACCGACCGGTCGTCGCCGACCACGGGTATGTCCAACTCGCCGACTTCCAATGCCGGATCGGGCAATTCGCCATCGTGCGGGGTGCAGACGCCGATCACGTTGTAGCCCGAGCTGGGATCGCGCGAGAAGGCGGTCACCATGGCCCGCGCCGCGTCCCGGCTGCCGACCACGAGTACGCCGATCCGGTACCCGCCGCGGGCGCGGCGACCCGACACCCAGCGCCGCCACAGCCGCCGTTGCAGCATCAGCGTCAGCACGCCGAGCGGAAGGGCGATGGCGAGATAGCCGCGGGCGATATCCACGCGCAGCACCAGCGACACGATGGCGATGACGCCGAACAGCCGCAGTGTCGCCGAGATCAACCGCCGGTATTCCTCTGTGCCGGAACCGATCACGCGCGGCGACCGAGCGCCGCTCAGGCCCAGCGCGGCATGCCAGGCCAGGGCGAGCACCACCGACACCACGGTGTAGCGAACCTCGAGCGGCAGAGTGGCGGCCAGCGGCGGATCGGCGGGTCCGCCGAACCGAATCACCTGTGCCACACCGACGGCCAGGCATACGCATAGCAAATCGGTGAACCGCAGCCTGCGGACATAGTCGTCTTGCCAGCGCTCTCTGTCCGAGCGTGGCAGGGGCCGCGGCGGCCGGGCCGTACGCGGCGCACGCCCGGCGGAAACCTCGAAACTCATGAAACGAATGCACCTCCCCCACGGGAGAACTCGGTCCCGATCCCCACTGATCAGTTCCACTCGGCTCCACACGGACTGACGCCGGTTCCCCAAGGGCTTTCACTGCATGACAACCGATGAGGCCACCGATTGTTTCGGCGGCCAGAAGCCGAATGTTACACACCCCACCCACGGCGGTCACCGAAACCGCATGGGTACCAATGTATCCGAAAATTTGCGGGAACCGGCGCGACCGGTTTCCTGGAATTCCCCTATTGTTCCCCTAACGGTGGAACAAGCAGGTCAGAAGCGACGTATCACCCGAAAATCAGTGCGAAACACTTAATTTGCACGACTCCCACGTTTGCCGACCGAACGCTCGGTTCTGCGGGCCGCAGAAATTTACTCCCTAATAACCCACAAGCCCTCTGAACAAACACTCGGACACCCTCGATCCTGTTGTAACGTAACGACGGATCGAGCCGACCCTCTGGGCAGATCGGGCGTAGCCGGTCGCCGGTGTCGGTGAAAGGTGGGGAATCTGCGTGCAATGTCGTTTGTGTGACTCCGAAAGATTGGTCAGTGTGCTCGATCTCGGAGCCACTCCGCCCTGTGAGAAGTTCTTGACGGCGGCTGAACTCGATCTTCCCGAGCCGACCTTCCCGCTGCATCTGCGGCTGTGCGAAGACTGTCTGCTACTGCAGATCCCGGCGCTCATCACGCCGGAGGACACCTTCACCGAGTACGCGTACTACTCCTCGTACTCCGACAGCTGGGTGCGTCACGCCCGCGACTTCGTGGCGGCGGCGACCGAACGACTCGGGCTGGGCCCCGGCTCCTTCGTGGTCGAGGTGGCCTCCAACGACGGCTACCTGCTCCAGCACGCGGTGGCGGCCGGCATCGACTGCCTCGGCATCGAACCCTCGGTGAATGTCGGCGCGGCCGCCCGCGCGAAGGGCGTGCCGACCCGCACCGGCTTCCTCGACGAGGATTTGGCGGCCAAGGTGCGCGCCGAACACGGTCCGGCCGATCTCGTGGTGGCCAACAACGTCTACGCGCACATCCCGGACCTGCGCGGGTTCACCCGCGCCCTGCGGGAGTTGCTCGCCGACGACGGCTGGCTGTCCATCGAGGTCCACCATGCGCTCGAGCTGGTCACCCATGGTCAATTCGACACCATCTATCACGAACACTTCCAGTACTACACCGTGCTGTCCGCGCAGCGCGCCCTGGCGACCGCCGGGCTCACCGTCGTGGACGTGGAACTGCTTACCACCCATGGTGGTTCATTGCGGCTCTGGGCGCGACCCGAAGCGGTGGCGAGTCCGGGCGAGCGGGTCGCCGAGGTGCTGCGGCGAGAGGCCGACGCGGGCCTGCACACCGTCGCGGGCTACCTCGAGCTACGACCGCGCACCGAACGGGTGCGCCAGGATCTGCTGCGCTTTCTGCTCGACTGCCGCGCCGCGGGCAAGCGGGTGGTCGGCTACGGCGCGCCCGGCAAGGGCAACACCCTGCTCAACTACTGCGGCATCCGCAGCGATCTGCTGGCCTACACCGTGGATCGCAATCCCTACAAGCATGGGCGGTTCACGCCCGGCACCCGCATCCCGATCCATCCCCCCGAGCGCATCGACGCCGATCGCCCGGACGTGGTGCTGGTGCTGCCCTGGAATCTGGAAACCGAGATCACCGCGCAACTGCGCCATGTCACCGACTGGGGCGGACAGCTCGTCTACCCGCTGCCGGAACTGCACACGACCGTGGCCGCGCTGGATCACTCCGAGAGGTAAGCGAGATGAAGGTTGTGCTCTTCTGCGGCGGCTACGGCATGCGCATGCGCAACGGCTCCGAGGACGTACTGCCCAAGCCCATGCAGATGGTGGGCCCGCGCCCGCTGATCTGGCACGTCATGCGCTACTACGCGCACTTCGGGCACAAGGATTTCATCCTGTGCCTGGGCTACGGCGCCACCCACATCAAGAACTTCTTCCTGACCTACCAGGAGTCGGTGTCCAACGATTTCGTCATCCGCGGCGGCCGGGTGGAGTTGCTCCAGTCCGATATCAGCGACTGGTCCATCACCTTCGTCGACACCGGCGTGGAGTCGCCCATCGGTGAACGCCTGCGGCGGGTGCGCAAACATCTCGAGGGTGAGCACTACTTCCTGGCCAACTACGCCGACGTACTCACCGACGCGCCGCTGGACGAGGTGATCACGAGGTTCCAGCAGTCCGGTGCGGCGGCGTCGATGATGATCGTGCCCCCGCAGTCCTCCTTCCACTGCGTGGATGTGAACTCGGCGGGCGAGGTCAAGAACATCACCCCGGTCTCGCACCTGCCCATCTGGGAGAACGGCGGGTACTTCGTGCTCACCCAGGAGGTCTTCGAGCACCTGCCGCGCAACGGCGATCTGGTGGAGGACGCCTGCGGCGCGCTGGCCGCGCAGGGCCGGCTGTTCGGGTATCAGCATCACGGCTTCTGGAAACCGGCCGACACCTTCAAGGAGCGCGCCGAACTCGATGCCGGATACCACCAGGGCGACCGCCCGTGGATGGTGTGGGAGCGGCCCGCCTCATGATCCGGCTCGATACCGGGTCGGTCCGTGAGATCGCACTGCTGGCCGCGCACTGCGACGACCTCGCCATCGGCCTGGGCGGCACCCTGCTGACCCTGGCCCGGCGCGGACTGCGGGTGCGCGCGCTGGTACTGAGCGGGGCCGGCACCGACCGGGCCCGCGAGGAACAGGACGCCCTCGAATCATTCTGCCCTGGCACCGATCTCGAGTTGGAGGTGCTCGACGTCCCGGACGGCCGCGCCCCCGCGCACTGGGAGCGGGTCAAGGAGGCGGTGGCCCGGCTGCGGCGCGGTGGCGATCCCGACGTGGTCTTCGCCCCGCAGCGCGAAGACGCCCATCAGGACCATCGGTTGCTGGCCGAACTGGCCCCCACCGAGTTCCGCGACCATCTGGTGCTGGGCTACGAGATCCTCAAGTGGGAGACCGACACTCCCAAACCCACTGTCTTCCACCCACTCTCGGCCGAGGTGGCCGAGCGGAAGGCGGAGCTGCTCATGAAACATTATCCGTCCCAGCGGGATCGGGACTGGTTCGACGAACTGTCCTTTCTCGGACTGTCCCGGCTGCGGGGCGTGCAGTGCCGCGCCCCGCACGCGGAGGCATTCGTGCTGGAGAAGGCGGCCATCACTTTCGGAGGTGCGTAATGCGTGTACTCGTCACCGGACATCAGGGCTACCTGGGCACCGTCATGGTGCCGGTGCTGCGGGCCGAGGGACACGAGGTGGTGGGCCTGGACAGCGGCTTCTTCGCCGACTGCGTCCTCGGCGATGCCCCGCAGGATCCGCCGGGGCTCGCGGTCGACCTACGCGACGTGACCGCGGCGCAGCTGGCCGGATTCGACGCGGTGATCCATCTGGCCGCGCTGTCCAACGATCCGCTCGGCGCGCTGGCCCCGAGCATCACCTATGACATCAACCATCACGCCTCGGTGCGATTGGCGGAGTCGGCGAAACAGGCCGGGGTGCGCCGTTTCCTGTACGCCTCCACGTGTTCGGTGTACGGGGCCGCCGGGGACGGCCTGGTGACCGAGACCGCGCCCCTGCGCCCGATCACCCCGTACGCCGAATCCAAGGTCCGGGTCGAGGACGATGTGGCGGCGCTGGCCGACTCCGGCTTCTCGCCGGTGTTCCTGCGCAATGCGACGGCGTTCGGTTTCTCGCCGCGGCTGCGCGCCGATATCGTGCTCAACAACCTGGTCGGTTACGCGGTGCTCACCGGTGAGGTGAAGGTGCTCTCCGACGGCACGCCGTGGCGGCCGCTGGTGCACGCCCAGGACATCGCACGCGCCTTCGCCACCTGCCTGACCGCGCCCGTGGAGGCCATCCACTGCCGGGCCTACAACGTGGGTTCCGAGGCCAACAACCGCACGGTCGCCGAGATCGCCGGGGCCGTGGTGGACGTGGTGCCCGGATCGCGCTTGGTCATCACCGGTGAGAGCGGCGGCGATCCGCGCTCCTACCGGGTCGACTTCTCCTATGCCCGACGGGAATTGGGCTTCGAGGCGCAGTGGCGCATTCCCGGCGGCGCGGCCGAGCTCTACACCGAGTATCTGCGCCACGGCCTCACCGAGGAGCGGTTCTTCGCCGCCTTCACGCGGCTGGCGCGGCTGAAGTCGCTGATCGCGGCCGGTGCGCTCGACGACGAACTGCGGCGGATCAGGATCGGGGCGGCAGATGGGTGAGCAGGTCCCGCCAGGATCCCGCGGCGGCGTCCCGGCCGGAGACCACGGTCACCGGCCGCGGCCACGCGATGGCCAGGTCCGGATCGTGGTAGGCCACGCCGAGATCCTCGCTCGGATCGTGCGGCCGGTCGATGCGGTAGCAGACGTCGGCCACCGCGGTGAGCGCCTGGAAGCCGTGCAGGAAGCCGGGCGGTACGTAGAGGTGCCGAAACTCATTGTCGTCCAGGAGGAATGCCTGTTGTCGCCCGAAGGTCGGCGAGTCCGGCCGGATATCCACCAGCACATCGTGCACGGCCCCGTGCGCACAGCGCACCAGCTTGGCCTCACCGCGCCCGGATCGCCCGTGCATCCCGCGCACCACGCCCAGCACCGAGCGGGACTGCGAGTCCTGCACGAACGACGCCGCCGCACCGGGTACGCCCAGGTACTCGTCGAATTCCGCGGCGTCGAGGGTGCGGGTGAACAGCCCGCGGTCGTCCCGGTGCGGCTCGGGGGTCAGCACCAGCACGTCGGCGAGTTCGGTCGGTTCGATGCGCACCGGGCCATGGTGCCATGAGGACGGCGACGGCGCGCGGGTGTCGCGGTTGTGGGGGCACGGAGTTGGCCCGGGTCCTCGATCTCGGGAAAATGCCCGCCGCGGACGACTTTCCGATGCTGGCGGCGACACCGGAGGCCGACGAGTCCGGCCATCCGCTGGCCATGGACCTGTGCGCGG
>NZ_JASCXP010000184.1:0-13791 GCF_030010695.1 Nocardia sp. CC201C | reverse complement strand
TTCCCGCCGGGAAGGGACCGACCGGAGTGGACAGCTGGTTGGCGGAGCGGCTGCCCGACCGGGCCGCCGTGTACGAGATGCTGGCATTTCCCGGCACCGCCTGGACGGTGCTGCCGCTCCTGGCCGCCGCGGCGCTGTGGTTCGCGCGGCGGCGGCTGTGGTGGCGGGCCGGATTCGTGCTGCTCGCACCGGAATTCGCGGTCGTCGTGAACACCTGGGTGCTCAAACCGGTGTGGGACCGGCCGCTGCACGACTATCTCGCCTATCCCAGCGGGCATACCGTGCACCTGGTCGCCGCGGTCACGGCCGTCGCACTCGCCGCCGAGCACCGTGGCTTCCGCGTGGTGGCGGTGGGGGTCGGCGCGGTGGTGCTGGCCGGGGTGGCGGTCGGCATGGTCGGACTCGGGTACCACTACGTCACCGATGTGGTCGGCGGTGCCGCCGCGGCCGTCGCGCTGGTGGCTGTCCTCTATATCCCGGTGCGCCCATATCCCGGTGCACCGTTGTATCCCGGTGCGCCGCATCCCGGTGCGCCGCATCCCGGTGCGCCGCATCGCGGTGCGCGCCGACCCCGGTACGGCGCGCGAGCCGGCCGACCCGGCCGTCAGCCGTAGGTCAGCAGCGCCGCGAGCACGAACCAGATCACCCACACCGCCGCCACCACCATGCCGATGGTCAGCAGTACCCGCATGACGCCGCCGCCGACATCGAGTTCACCGGACCGGCGCGGATACAGCTTCCAGGGGCTGTACCACGGCGCGGGCACCGACATGATCCGGCGGTGCGGGCGTTCGGCCTCGCGTTCCAGCCGGGCCTGCTCCTCGGCGTAGGCCTCGGCCTGCGCCTGCTGCGGACCGCCGTGCCACAGCGTGACGTCCACCGGGCCGAGGAAGCCCTCGTTCAGCAGATCCTGCGGGGCGGGCAGATACGGCAGGATGCCGAGCCCGCGGAACGCCCACGCCACGTCGTTGGCCGACCACTGTGGACGGCCGCGCGAGGCGATGGAGTCGAAGTACTCGCGCAGGCGGGCGGGGTCGTCGCCGAGCAGCACCTCGAAACTGGGATCGCTCCACAGCTGGCGCACCCGCACCTTGGAACCGGGCGGCGGCACCACCAGCACCGCGCCGTGCACCACACGCTGTCCCAGCCCGCGTTCGGCGAACCAGTTCTGCAGGGCGAAGGTGTGATCTCGGGACTTGTCCAGGGGGGTGCGGCGGTCGCCGCCCTCGAAGTTGATGATCTTGTCGGCGCCGCGCCAGGGACCGCTCAGCGGCACCTCCAGCTCACCCTCGAGCCGTTCCACCAGTGCCTCGGCCTCGATCACCACGCAGCTGGTCGGCGTCCACACCACCGCGTCGAAGGGGTAGAGCCGATCCCCGTGGAAGAGGCTGCAATTCACGGTGGCCACGCCGTGCGGATCGCCGCGGCCCTTCCAGGTGCGCAACCAGTCGATCAGCACCTTCTCGGCATGGGTGCCGGCGGTGTTCTGCACTCGAACGAGCATCGGCTTCGCACCCTTCTCGTCGATCGATAGTCGAAATGGTACGGAGGGACGGACCCTCCCGGACGGATTTTGCCGTGGGCCGTGTGTCGCCCAGCGGCAGGTCAGACGGTGTCGGAAGGGTGGTCAGGAGGTCTCCGCGGCGATCCGACCGGTCCGCACCGCGGTCGCCAATTCGGCGTGATCGGCCTCGGTCCGGTCCGCGTACCGCACCGCGAAGGCGGCCACCGCGTCATCGAACTCCTCCCCGTCCGCGAGATAGCCCGCCAGCAGCCGCGGATCGACCGAGCGCGCATGCGCGCGCGCCAGCAGCGCCCCGGCCAGGCGGCCGTAGTCGTCGAGGTGGTCCGGTTCCAGCGCCGACGGATCGATACCGCCCTTGAGATTGCGGAACTGCCGCACGATGAACGGCAGCTCGTGGCCGTCCAGCGTGAGCGTGGTCCACCCCAGCAGAATATCGGTCTCGGCCTGAACGGCCCTGGCCCCCTGCACGATTCGCTCACCCTCGTGCCGCGCCGGGACGGCGGGCAGATAGGGCGCGAGGGCCGCCGGCGCGGCCTGCTTGAGCTGGAGCACCAGCACCTCGTCGCCATTGCCGTGCAGCAGCGCCAGATAACTGTGGAAGCCCACACTGCCGGTACCCACCACCCGGAAGGCGATATCGGACACCGAGAACCGGGTGATCAGCCGCCGCCGCGATTCACGCAGCGTACCCACGTAGCCGGTCAGGCCGTCGATCACCGCCTCGGCCACCGCCGGATCCACCGTGCTGAGCACCGGCGGGTCGGGAACGAATGTGCGCTTGCCGATGCCGGTCTCGTGATCCTCGATCTCGGTCCACTTGCGCGCCACCTTGGCGCTGGTGTTCTTGCGCGCCTTCTTGGCGGCCTTCTGGAAATCGTCGAGCAGGGCGTCGGCGCGGGTGCGACCGATCGCCGATTCGTCGGCCAGCGCGGTCCAGGAGGTCAGGAACGGCATCTCGGCCAGCGCGCCCACGGCGAGCCGGTAGGAGCGCGCGGCATCGCGCGCGGCGGTGCGGCAGTCGTCCTCGCTCGCATCGCCCTCGCGCCCGGCAAGCACCAGGCTGGCGGCCAGCCGCTCCAGATCCCACTCCCAGGGTCCGCGCACGGTCTCGTCGAAATCATTGATGTCCATGACGATCTCGCCGCGTTGGCCGCCGTAGAGGCCGAAATTGGCGGCGTGCGCGTCACCGCACAGTTGCGCGTCCAGACCGCTCACCGGGGCGGGGGCCAGATCCGCCGCCATCAGACCGGCGCAGCCGCGGAAGAAAGCGAACGGCGAGGCGACCATGCGGCCCATCCGCAGCGGGATCAGATGGTCGAGCCGACCGCGATTGCTGGCCTCGAGGAAGTCGAGCACGCCGGGGCGGCCGGGGGCGACGGCCTCCCGGTCCCGCGCGGACAGCGGAGTGCGCTCGCGCAGCGCCCGGCCCCGGGCCAGCACCTCATCCGCCGCGACGGGGGAGCGGAAGTCGATCATGTTGGCGCACACGAGATGCCAACCTACCCGTGGCTCGGCACCGCGTCATCCCGGCCGCTCGGGAGACGCGCCGCCGGACGAACCCCGGCAGAGCCGTGCGCCGTGGTGCCGTCGCGACCCGGGATCCCGGGGCCGCGGTGTCGACGCCACCCCGGTGATACCGGCCGCCGGGGGTGGCCGCGTGGCACGGAGCCTCAGTGCCGGGAGACCGGCGCGTCGGTCGGGAAGATCGGCAGCCGCAGCGCGCCGGGCGCGGTATCGGGCACCGTGGGACGCCGTGGCGCGACCGGGGCGATGCGCCGGTACGGCTGTCCCAATTCCGGGCGCGGATCGGGTTCGCCGCGATTGGGCCAGAACGCCATGGCCCGCTCCGCCTGCGCGGTGATGGTGAGCGAGGGGTTCACACCCAGATTCGCGGTCACCGCCGAACCGTCGGCGATGTGCAGGCCCGGATGGCCGAAGACCCGCTGATACGGATCGACCACGCCGGTATTCGGATCGGTGCCGATCACGCAGCCGCCGATGTAGTGGGCGGTGGCCGGGATATTGAACACGTCCATGATCAGCGAGTGCACATCGCCGTCGACCTTCTCGCCGAAGCGGCGGCCCACGTCGTGGGCCAGCGGGATCCAGGTCGGATTGGGTTCGCCGGTGCCCTGGCGGGTCTTGAGCTGCCCCCACTTGCGGAAGGAGGTCAGCGAATTGTCCAGCGACTGCATGACCAGCAGGATCACCGACTTCTCCGAGGCGCGGTGGGCGTTGAGACTGCGCGCGAAGACGATCGGGTGCAGCAGGATGGCCAGCAGGAAGCGCAGGAAGCGGAACGCCCCGCCGTCCACGATGGGCACCGACAGCGGGAACAGCCCGTTCTGCCCCTTGCCGTAGTGGCAGACCTCGATATGGGTGTTGGGCTCGGGATGGATGGACGAGGTGATGGCGATGCCCTGGGCGAAATCGTCGCGCGCCTTGCTGACCACATTGAGGATGGCCTCCGAGTTGGAGCGGGTCAGCTCACCCAGCCGCGGCGAGAGCCGCGGCAGCACCCCTTCGTCGCGCATCTGGTGCAGCAGCTTCTGGGTGCCGAGCGCGGCCGCCGCGAACACCACCTGTTCGGCGGTGAAGACCTTGCGCCCCTTGCGGATCCAGCGGTCGGAGCGCTGGGTCTCGATGGCGTACCCGCCGCCCGCGATGGGCCGCACCCGGGTGGCGGTGGTGAGTTCGAAGACGTGCGCCCCCGCCTGTTCGGCCAGGTAGAGGTAGTTCTTCACGGTGGTGTTCTTGGCGTTGTGCGGGCAGCCGGTGAAGCAGCGCGCGCAGTGCACGCAGCCGCTGCGGCGCGGCCCGACGCCGCCGAAGTACGGGTCGTCCACCTCCGCGCCCGGATTCTCCTCGTTGAAGAACACGCCCACCCGGGTGGGGTGGAAGGTGTCGGCGACCCCGAGATCCTCGGCGACGGAACGGATCACGTCGTCGGCGGGCGTCAGGCGCGGATTCGGTTCCACCCCGAGCATGCGCTGGGCCTGGTCGTAGTAGGGCGCGAGCTCGGCCCGCCAGTCGGTGATGTGCGCCCACTGCCGGTCGGCGTAGAAGTCCGGCAGCGGCTCGTAGAGGGTGTTGCCGTAGATCAGCGAGCCGCCGCCGACCCCGGAGGCGGAGAACACCGCGCACTTGCCGAGCACGCTGATCCGCTGGGTGCCGGTCATCCCGAGTCGCGGCGCCCAGATGGATTTGCGCACATTCCAGTTCGTCGTGGGCAGGTTCTCCGGGGTCCAGCGGCGGCCGGACTCCAGCACCGCCACCCGATATCCCTTCTCGGTCAATCGCAGCGCGCTCACGCTGCCGCCGAATCCGGAACCGATCACAACGACGTCGTAGTCGAAGTCGGGCATGCTCTTCCTCTCGCGCAGCACCCAGTGGAAATGAGACGAATCGAAACTCATTCTCTCATTCGAAGACTATGGCAGCGACCATACTGTGATCCAACCACGCCCGGTGTCCGGCGTGCCCGGATGGCGATAACACCGTGATTGAGGTATGCACGGCCTGTGACATCCGAACGGAACGCCGAATCGGTGTTCGGCGACCGCATTCTGACCGTGCCGAACGTGCTCAGCGTCATCCGGCTGGTCGGCGTTCCGGTCTTCCTGTGGCTGCTGCTGGTGCGCGAGGCCGACGGCTGGGCGTTCGCGCTGCTGGTGGTCAGCGGGGTCACCGACTTCCTGGACGGCAAGCTGGCGCGCCTGCTCGACCAGTCCTCGCGGCTGGGGGCACTGCTGGACCCGCTGGTGGACCGGCTCTACCTGCTGGCGACGCTGGGCGGCTTCCTGATTCGCGACATCCTGCCCTGGTGGGTGGTGGCGATACTCATCGGCCGCGATGTGATCTTGACGGTCACGCTGGGGGTGTACAAACGCCGCGACCTGCCCCCGCCCGAGGTGATCTACCTGGGCAAAGCCGCCACCTTCGCGCTCATGTCGGCGCTGCCGTGGCTGCTGGCCGGTCAGATGGACTGGGCGGCCGCGGGTTTCGGGGCGGCCTTCGGCGGGGCACTATTGGTCTGGGGCACGGTGGTCTACGTGTGGACAGGCATCCTCTACGTCGGCAAGGCGGTTGCCGTGGCCCGCGCCGTACCGGCCGTGCCACGGGTCACCCCGTAGCGGCTAGGGTGTTGCCGACACAACGACAACTCGGGAGTACATCTGTTGAAAGGACGCCTGTGACCGACCTACCCCAGGATCTGCGCTACACCGAGGAACATGAATGGGTGGCCAAGGTCGGCCCGACCCGGGTGCGGGTGGGCATCACCGACTACGCGCAGTCACAGCTCGGTGACGTCGTATTCGTGCAGCTGCCGGAGGTGGACAAGGATGTGGCAGCCGGGGACAGCATCGCGGAGGTGGAGTCGACCAAGAGCGTGAGCGACATCTACGCGCCGCTGGCCGCCAAAGTCGTTGCCGTGAACGAAGATCTGGTGTCCTCGCCCGAGACGATCAATTCCGATCCCTACGGCGACGGCTGGATGTTCGAACTCGAGCTCGATGATGCCGACGGCGTGGACGCGGTACTCGGCGAGCTGCTGGATGCCGCGGGTTATCAAGGAGTTATCGGGGGCTGAAGGAGCCTTCACAGTTCTACCTGCACGGGCACGCCCCGGCAGGGTACGGTCAATGCCAACAGATGATCCGGCAGCCGGTGCTCGGAGTTTTCGCACCTCACCCGTCCGAGGGCGAGAGCGGCCCCGGTGGCCGAGTAGCTGAAGGCATCAACTGCTTGCATGGATTATTCGGTTCGAGGAGGAGAGCAAGGGTGAGCGAGCACAAAGACCCGGTTTACGGGGAGAGCGCGGCCGAGACCACATCGGTGTTCCGCGCTGATTTCCTGAACGAGGTCGAACCTCGCACCGAGCAGACCGGCGAGCAGCCGGTAGGGGTCGAGGGTCTGCCCGCGGGGGCGGCCCTGCTGGTTGTGAAGCGCGGCCCGAACGCCGGTTCGCGATTTCTGCTGGATCAGCCCACCACGTCCGCGGGGCGCCACCCCGACAGCGACATCTTTCTCGACGATGTCACGGTCAGCCGCCGCCACGCCGAGTTCCGGCAGGACGACGACACCTTCCAGGTGGTCGATGTGGGCAGCCTGAACGGCACGTATGTGAATCGGGAGCCGGTGGACTCCTCGGAGCTGCAGAACGGCGACGAGGTGCAGATCGGCAAGTTCCGGCTGGTGTTCCTGACCGGTCCGCGTCCGCAATCGAGTGACGCGGGCGCGCTATAGGACCGAGCGGAATGACAGGCGCAGCGCAGTGGACGCGCGGAGGTATGTCGATCGGCTCCGTGCTGGATCTCCTGCGTCCGGACTTTCCGGACATCACCATCTCGAAGATCCGATTCCTCGAATCGGAGGGACTGATCAGCCCGGAGCGCACCCCGTCGGGTTACCGCAGGTTCGCGGTGCACGACGTGGAGCGGCTCCGGTTCGTGCTGACCGCGCAGCGCGACCAGTACCTGCCCCTGAAGGTGATCAAGGAACAACTCGAGGCGATCGACAAGGGGGCCGCCACGCTCGGGGTGCGGGAAGCTCGCGCCCGAGCGGGCGGCGGGGGAGGCGACGCGGTGAACGGATCCGCGCCCACCGACGGTCCGGGCCGCCTGCGGCGGCTCGGGGTCGTGCCCGGTGAGGTATCGCCCGAGGAACTCCGGTTCGATCACGAGATCCGGGTTACTCGGGCGGACCTGATCGACCAGGCCGGTATCGACGAGAAATTCCTCCAGGAGTTGATCCGCGCCGGACTGATCACCCCCGGCGCGGCCGGCTTCTTCGACACCGACGCGGTGACGCTGGCCCGCACCGCGCAGGCATTGAGTGAATTCGGTTTGGAGGCACGGCATCTGCGCGCCTTCAAGCTGGCGGCGGATCGAGAGGCGGCGCTGGTGGCCCAGATCGCCGCCCCGATCGCCAAGAGTCGGGACGAGGACGCGCGCGCCCGCGCCGAGGAGACGGTGCGGGAGTTGGCGGCATTGTCGCTGACCCTGCACACCTGCCTGGTGAAGACCGCCGTGCGTGCTTCCCTCGGCGGCTGAAATCTCCGCTCTGTGTGTCGGGCATGGTGCCGGTGCCGACGCGTATTGTGGCTCTTACGTCAGCAATGGCGTTCCGGACCGCCCAGCAGGTGGCCGGATTATCAATGCCTGTGGAGAGTCGGGCGCTGGCCAGTTCCCAACGGGGACTGGTGGAACCGGACTCGGCGAAGCGGGAACCCGCACCGATTCGGTGCGGGGACACCCGAGCAGGGTGGTGTCGGAGGAAATTGGCCGACGCGCTTTAGACTCGGTGATACGGCACCGAGTGGCAGGGCGGCAGCCGGGCGAGTTATGGGAGGCGTGCCATGAGCGAAATGCGTGTGATCGGCATCCGTGTCGAGCAGCCACAGAACCAGCCCGTGCTGTTGCTCCGCGAGGTCTCCGGCGACCGGTACCTACCCATCTGGATCGGGCAGGCCGAGGCGACGGCGATCGTGCTCGAACAGGAGGGCGTCACGCCCATCCGTCCGCTGACCCATGATCTGGTCAAGATCCTCATCAAGGAGTTGGGCCACACCTTGAAGGAGGTGCGGATCGTGGATCTGCAGGAGGGCACCTTCTACGCCGATCTGGTCTTCGAGAACGGTCCGCGCATCTCGGCGCGGCCGTCGGACTCGGTCGCCATCGCGCTGCGGGTGGGCTGCCCGATCTACGCCGAGGAGGCGGTGCTCGAGGAGGCCGGTCTGGTCATGCCGGACGAGCGCGAGGACGAGGTCGAGAAGTTCAAGGAATTCCTCGAATCGGTTTCGCCGGACGACTTCAAGGCGACCGACAGCTGAGTGGCCGATCCGATACGGAAACGTGTCTCGACCTCAGGTTTAGGGTGAGAAACACGCGGTCGAGCAGGCTTGGTCGGATGCCGATACTGCCGGGACAATCGGGAGAGTAGCCTCGATAGTTAGGCCATTCGCTCCAGTATTGATGACGAGCCCTGATAGGCCACGGTAGTGAGGGAGTAGTCAGTGGGAGATCAACCGCAAGACGTGGTACAGCCAGGGCTGTTCCCCGATGACACGGTGCCCGATGATCTGGTTGGCTACCGAGTTCCCACTGCGTGCCAGGCGGCGGGAATCACCTATCGCCAACTCGACTATTGGGCACGCACCGGACTGGTCGCTCCGTCCATTCGCACCGCCACCGGATCCGGCAGCCAGCGCCTGTACTCGTTCAAGGACATCCTGGTCCTCAAGATCGTGAAGCGCCTGCTCGACGCGGGCATCTCGCTGCAGAACATCCGCATCGCGGTCGACCATCTGCGCAGCCGCGGTGTCGAGGATCTGGCGGGCATCACGCTCTTCTCCGACGGCACCACCGTCTACGAGTGCACCTCGCCCGAGGAGGTCGTGGATTTACTCCAGGGCGGGCAAGGCGTCTTCGGCATCGCCGTCAGCGGCGCCATGCGCGAATTGACCGGCGCGATAGCCAATTTCCCGGCCGAACGTGCCGAGGAGGGCAACACCACCGACCGCCCCGAGGACGAACTCGCCTTCCGGCGCAAGGCCCGCCTCAACGCCAAGACCGGTTAGCACCGCGCTACCCCGCCGAGACTGACGCGTCCACGCCACCGAGTAGTCCTCGGTGGTTCGCGGCGCGTCGCGGTTCTGGACTGACCGGAGCGAAGCGGGGGAGCGGAGGGAGGGAAGAACCGAGACTTCCAGCGCCGCGGACCCGCCTCGGAGCGAAGCGGAGGGGCAAAGTAGACACAGCTACACTGGGCGGTGCGTCGCCGCCGTGCGGGAGAGTTCCGGGACCACCGGACGCCGAAGGAGCAGCACCTCCCCGTCAATCTCTCAGGCACCAGGGACCGTACGGAGATTCGACGCCTCTGGAAAGCGGTGGTCCGCGACCACCCGCCCATGGGGAAAGGGCACCGCTCACCCGGCGGACCCGAATCTCTCAGGCTCCACGACAGAGGGGGAGGGCACCCGACTGTCGACCCCGTCGGTCGACCCGCCCGAACCTTGGAGCTGCCGTGCAGAATCGATCCTTCGCCGACCGCCATATCGGACCCGATCGCGGCGAAACCGACCGCATCCTGTCCGCCATCGGCATCGGATCCCTGGACGAGCTGGCCGAACGGGCGGTGCCCGCCAGCATTCTCGACGCCACCGCCACCAACGGCCTGGCCGCGCTGCCGCCCGCGGTGAGCGAGCACGAGGCACTCGCCGAACTGGCCGCGCTGGCCGCGTCCAACACCGTCGCCACCAGCATGATCGGCCTCGGCTACTACGACACCCTCACCCCGCCGGTGCTGGTGCGCAACCTGCTCGAGAACCCGGCCTGGTACACCGCCTACACGCCGTACCAGCCGGAGATCTCGCAGGGCCGCCTGGAGGCGCTGCTCAACTTCCAGACCATGGTGTCGGATCTGACCGGGATGGAGGTGGCCAATGCCTCCATGCTGGACGAGGCCACCGCCGCCGCCGAGGCCATGACGCTGTTGCAGCGCGCCAACCGCAAGTCGAAGTCGTCGCGACTGCTCATCGACACCGATCTGTTCCCGCAGACCCGGACCGTGCTGTACACCCGCGCCGAACCGCTCGGGATCGAGATCGTCGAGGCCGACCTCGCCGCGGGCGAACTGCCCGAGGGCGACTTTTTCGGCGTGCTGGCGCAGCTGCCGGGCGCATCGGGCCGCATCGTGGACTGGCAGCCGCTCATCGACGCCGCCCACGAGCGCGGCGCACTGGTGGGCATCGGCGCGGACCTGCTGGCCTTGACGCTGCTCACCCCGCCCGGCGAACAGGGTGCGGACGCCTGCTTCGGCACCACCCAGCGCTTCGGCGTGCCCCTGGGCTTCGGCGGCCCGCACGCCGGGTATCTGGCGGTGCACTCCGCGCACGCCCGACAGCTGCCGGGCCGACTGGTCGGCGTCTCGGTGGACGCCGACGGCAGCCTCGCCTACCGCCTCGCGCTGCAAACCCGCGAACAGCACATCCGCCGCGAGAAGGCCACCTCCAATATCTGCACGGCCCAGGTGCTGCTGGCCATCGTGGCCGCCATGTACGCCTCCTACCACGGCGCCGACGGACTGCGCGCCATCGCCCGCCGGGTGCACGGGCACGCGCAGTGGCTGGCCGCCGGACTCGGCGACGCCGTGGTGCACCAGCGCTTCTTCGACACGGTGCTGGTGCACGTGCCCGGCGGCGCGGAGGCCATCGTGGCCAAGGCGAAGGGTGCGGGCATCAACCTGCGCCTGGTGGACGCCGACCACGTGGGCATCGCCTGCGACGAGGCCACCACCGACGCGCACGTGGTGGCGGTGCTCGACTGCTTCGGCGCGGAGATTCCGGTCGGCCCCGAGGGCGCGCTGCTGCACGGTGCGCAGCGCCCGCATATCGAGAACCGCACCTCCGAGTTCCTCACCGCCCCCGCGTTCACCAGGTACCACACCGAGACCGCCATGCTGCGCTACCTGCGCGCGCTGTCGGACAAGGACATCGCTCTGGACCGCAGCATGATTCCGCTCGGCTCGTGCACCATGAAGCTCAATGCCACCGCGGAGATGGAGTCCATCACCTGGCCGGGCTTCAATCGCGTGCACCCGTACGCACCCGTCGAGGACGCCCCGGGGCTGCGCCGGCTCATCGCGGATCTGGAGGGCTGGCTGACGGCGGTCACCGGCTACGACCGGGTTTCGTTGCAGCCGAACGCCGGTAGCCAGGGCGAGTACGCGGGTCTGCTCGCCATCCGCCGCTACCATCTGGACCGCGGCGACACCCACCGCGACACCTGCCTGATCCCGTCCAGCGCGCACGGCACCAATGCCGCCTCGGCCGCCATGGTCGGCATGCGCGTGGAGGTGGTGAAGTGCCGCGCCAACGGTGACGTGGACCTGGACGATCTGCGCGCCAAGATCGCCGACCACGCCGAGCGGCTGGCCTGCATCATGATCACCTACCCGTCCACGCACGGCGTGTACGAGCACGAGGTGGCCGAGCTGTGCGCCCTGGTGCACGAGGCGGGCGGCCAGGTGTACGTGGACGGCGCGAACCTCAATGCCCTTGTCGGCCTGGCCCGTCCGGGCAAGTTCGGCGGTGACGTCAGCCACCTGAACCTGCACAAGACCTTCTGCATCCCGCACGGCGGCGGTGGTCCCGGCGTCGGCCCCGTCGCGGTCCGTGAGCACCTGGCGCGGTACCTGCCCGGCAATCCGCTGGAGCGGGATTCGCACGCGGTGTCGGCAGCCGAATTCGGTTCGGCCTCCATCCTGCCCATCACCTGGGCCTACATTCGCATGATGGGCGCCGACGGGCTGCGCCGCGCCACCCTGACCGCCATCGCCTCGGCCAACTACATCGCCCAGCGACTGAACGACCACTTCCCGGTGCTCTACACCGGCGACAACGACATGGTCGCCCACGAGTGCATCCTGGACCTGCGCGAGATCACCAAGCGCACCGGCGTCACCGTCGACGATGTGGCGAAACGCCTGGCGGACTACGGATTCCACGCACCCACCATGAGCTTCCCGGTGGCGGGCACCCTCATGGTGGAGCCCACCGAGAGCGAGAACCTGGAGGAACTGGACGCCTTCATCGACGCCATGATCGCCATCAAGGCCGAGATCGACCAGGTGGCCGCCGGGGTCTGGCCCGCCGACGACAACCCGCTGCGCGGGGCCCCGCACACCGCGGAATGCCTGGTCGGCGAGTGGGATCACCCGTACAGCCGAGAGACCGCGGTGTATCCGCGCGGGCGCAAGCACGCTCGCGCCAAGGTGTGGCCGTCGGTGCGTCGCATCGACGGGGCCTACGGCGACCGCAACCTGGTGTGCTCCTGCCCGCCGCTGGACGCCTACGCCGATTGAGCGCCCGCACCGATTGAGCGCCCGCACCGATTGAGCGCCCGCACCGAATGAGCGCCCGCACCGAATGAAATTGTGCCGCACCGGTTCCTGCGTGGAGCCGGTGCGATGTCACACCGCCGGTTCCCACAGGCGCAGCGTGGCGTCGCTGCCGGTGGTGGCGAGCAGGCGGCCGTCGGGGCTGAAGGCGACCGCGTAGACGGCGTCGGTGTGGCCGGTGAGCGGTTCGCCGAGCTGGCGGCGGGTGGTGACATTCCACAGTCGCACGGTGCCGTCGCCGCCGCCGCTGGCCAGGGTGGCGCCGTCGGGTGCGAAGGCCACCGCGCGGACGCCGCCGGTGTGGCCGGGGATGGCATCGCCGAGCTGACGATGGGTGCCGGTGTCCCAGATCCGCGCGGTACCGTCCGCGCCGGTGGTGGCCAGCAGGCTGGCGTCGGGACTGAAGATCACCGTGCGCACCCGGTCGGTGTGCCCGAGGAACGGCGCACCCAGTTGCCGGCGGGTGCGCACATCCCACAGCCGCACGGTCATATCGAAGCCCGCGCTGGCCAGGATGGTGCCGTCCGGGCTGAACGCGACCGCGTTGACCGCGGCGGTATGGCCGTGCAACGGCGCGCCGACCTGCTGCCGGGAGTCCACCCCGCGCAGCCGGATCAGGCTGTCGCTGCCCGCGGTGGCGAGGAGCACGCCGTCGGGGGCGAAGGCGACGGCATTGATCGACCCGGCGGCATCGGACAGCGGTTCACCGAGTGGCCGCCCGGTGCGCACATCCCACAGTCGCGCGGTGGTGTCCGCGCTGGTGGTCGCGAGGGTGGCGCCGTCGGGGGCGAAGGCGACCGAACGCACCCGATCGGTATGCCCGGTCAGCGGTTCGCCGACCGGACCGCCCGCGCCGACATCCCAGAGCCGCGCGCTCTTGTCGAAACTCGCCGTCGCCACCAGCGCCCCGTCCGGGCTGAAGCGCACGTCGTGCACCAGGCCGGTGTGGCCGGTGAGCACCGTGCGCAGCCGCGAACCCGCACGCGACGCATCGCGCTGCCCCGGCGCATCGGTCCGGCCGGACGAATCCTCCTGGGTGAGCAGTACGACGGCGGTCGCGACGGCGGCGACGGGCGCCGCGATCCCGAGCGCCGAGAGCAGGCGTCGGCGCGTGATGGTCGGCGACTTCGCTTGGGGGACAGGGGGTTCGGTCGGTTCGCGGCTCGGCGGCGGTGTGGGCGCGGTGGGAGTGTCCCAGCTCCCATCGGTCGGTTCGCAGCCGGGCGGTGGCGTGGCCGCGGCGGCCTGGCCCGTGTCGGTCTGGCCGGAGTCGGTCGACGGTGATGCGGGAACCGCTGGTGGAGCCGGGAGCGGCCGCGAACCGTGGAGCGTCGGTGAAGCGGGGAGCGGTTGCGAACCGCGGAGCG
>NZ_JASCXP010000183.1:0-13878 GCF_030010695.1 Nocardia sp. CC201C | reverse complement strand
GGGTGACCGCCCTCGAACAGCACACCGGCGTGGGCGCGGCGCCGGTGGTCGAGATCCGGACCAATCCGCGCACCGGTGCCACGGCGGTCTCGTTGGCGGTACGGCTCGTGGATCCGGTGCTGGAGCGGGCCAATCGTGAACTCGGCGCGGACGTGCTGAACCGGGCGCGGGCGAACGGGGCGCCGCTGACCGACGCCGCCCTGATCACCCTCGCCGAACCCTTCCGGATGTCGGTCGTCGAATTCCATCCACTGCCCGCGGGCAGCGCCAATGGCATCTCGGCCTTCTACTACACGCTGCTGGTGGTCTTCGCCGGATTCACCGGCAGTCTGCTCATCAATGGCGGCGTGGACGCGGCCGTAGCGCACGACACCGGGATCTCGCGGTGGCGGGTGCTGCTCTACAAGTGGGGACTCGCGGGCGTGGTGGCGGTGGTGATGGCCGGTGTCTACCAGCTCATCGCCGCGGCGCTGGGCATGCCGATGGACCATCACACGGCGCTCTACCTGTTCAGCGCCTATGCCTCACTCGCCATCGGCATGACCGCCATGACCATTCTGACGGTGGTCGCCACCGCCGCGACGGCGCTGCGGCTGCCGGTGCTCAACACCCTCGGCATGCCCATCAATATGCTGCTCTTCCTGGCCCTGGGGCTGCCGTCGTCCGGCGGCATCGTGCCCATCGAGGCCACGCCGCCGGCATACGGGGCACTGTCGCGATTCGAGCCGATGCATCAGGTCTATCTCGGTATCCGCTCGATCCTGTACTTCGACGCCCGCGCCGACGCGGGCCTGACCCGCGCGGTGGGGATGTGCACGCTCGGTGTCGTGATCGCGGTCGGATTGGGCGTCGCGACCACCCTCGGCTACGACCGGCTGCGGGCGCGCACATCCGCCGGTGCGGGGTGACGCTCAGTCCGCCACGGCCACGTCGGCCAGCCAGTTGTGCAGCCAGTGCGTGGCGGTCGCACCGCTACCGTCCACCACATAGCGCGGATAGGACTGGTGCACACCGGAGACCAGGAATTCCTGCACCTGGCGCACCCACTGCTCACCGGCCGGATCCTCGGCCGGAGCGGCCAGAATGGCGGTGCCGCCCGGAATGAGCGCCTCGGCCAGAATCGATTGCAGCGTGTAGGCGTAATTGCCGACCTGCAGCGGATCCGGCGCGGACAACTGGGTGGCGAAGCCCGCGAAGCGCCCGGCGAGATCGTCATTGGGCACCGAACAGTACAGATCACCCTCCGCGCAGAAGGTGCGCACCTTGTCCGACAGCCAGCCGAAGCCGCCGACACGCGCCCCGCCCGCACCCGCGCCGGGCACCGGCGGGCCCACCAGCGCGTCGGCGGGGGAGCGGCGCGGATCCGACATCAGGCCGACCGCCGCGATCCGGTCCGGCGGCACCACACCGAATCCGGTGCCGATCTCGGCGGCCAGATCGCCGGCCGCATCGGCACCCTGGCTGTAGCCGATGAGCGCGAAACGCGTTGCGTCGCACCGGGCCGCGGTGGCGGAGAGCAGGCCGCGCGCGGTGTCGACGGCCTCCTTCTTGGACCGGCCGTAGACCGCGCCCTCCCACGGCAGGGCGGTGGCCGCATAGGTCACGTAGTCGGTGCGCACATTGCCCGGCAAGCCCTGGGTGACCTGGGCCAGCATGCCCTGGCCCGGTTCCTCCCGGGAGGTCTCCCAGGTGCCGGGCACGGCGATCACATTGAGGTCGGGGCAGGCGTTCGGGGCGGCGGCGGCCGGGGGCGCGTCCGCGGTGTACAGCGCTGCGGACGCGGCCAGCACGGCGGCCGCTGCCAGGCCCCAGGTTGTCGAGGACGATCGGGTAGTTCGAAAAGACAAGGCGCACACTCCTTGTTCGGAACGTTCGGACTGACTCCTCCAGATCGCGCGACAGCGCCGCGATATCCACGTCCCGAGCTCCAAGCCCGGTGGACGGCGGCGCTCCGGGCAGAAGATACCAAGAACCGGGTGGTCCGGTTGTTGTTTGATCGCAAGTGTCGGCGACCGATCGGCAAACCGTCCGAAACGGGTGGATCACCCCGGGCCGTCCGGCACCGCGCGGACGGTGGATCGGTCGCGCCGAGGTGCCGACGGTCGGGCATCGGGTCGTTCGCGGCCCGGTGCTCCGGGGCCGGAATCAGCTGGTTGGGGCGTCGCCGACCGTGCGCGTGGTGTCGATGAGTCCGAACACCTCACCCTGCGGGCCCTGGACGATGCCCATGCGCCCGAACGCACTGTCCTCCGGGCCCATCAGCACGTTCGCGCCCAGTTCGCGCGCCGTGGCGAGGCTGGTGTCGGCATCGGCGGTCTGGAACCAGGCCAGCCAGTAGGACGGCGTCTCGCCGGGCACGGTGGTGGAGTCCATGAGGCCACCCACCTCGGCGGCGGAACCCGGGGTGGAGAAGGTGGCGTAGCGGAATCGGTCGGTATCGCTGACGGTGTGGTACGACCATCCGAAGACGCTCAGGTAGAACTGCTTCGCCTGTGCGAACCGGTTGGTGTGCAACTCGTTCCAGCAGTACGCGCCCGGTTCGTTGCAGATCTCGGCCCCGGTGTGCGCCTTGGCCTGCCAGACCCCGAAGACGGCGCCGTCGCCGTCCGCGGCCACGCACATGCGGCCCACCTCCATCACGTCGAACGGCGGCACGTACACCGTGCCACCCGCCGCGCTGACGGCCGCCGCGACGGCGTCCACGTCGTCGGCGGCGAAATAGGTGGTCCACACCGACGGCATGGGCCCGTCGCCCATCTTCGGACCGATTCCGGCCGCGGCGCGTCCGTTCAGCATCGCCATCAGGTATCCGCCCGCCTCGGGCGGGCCGTCGAGCACCTCCCATCCCAGCAGGCGCGAATAGAACTCGCGGGCGGCGGCCGGGTCGTCCACCGAACAGTCGACCCAGCACGGTGTGCCCTGCGGCCACGCGGAATCACGGGTGGGCATGATCGGACCTCCTGAGTTCATTCGGGCGGGATATTTGTCCGACTTACAGCACATGATCAGCTAACCACACCGTGCCCGTAGCGACCGGGCGAAAGCGCGGCGGATTCGACGCCGGTCGGGCCGGGTGCGACAGCACCGGACCGTGATCGCCGCGGTGAGATGTGTCACTGTCGGACGCCGGGGGCCGTGGGGCGGCGGTCCTCGCGCGCGGATCGCGCAGGTGAGCGGCCCGGGCGTCCGGTTGCGGGCGATACGCTCGATTCGGCCCAACCGGGGTGTCGGCGGTAAAATCGGTGGTTCTTGTGTGTCGAGGGGACACACAATCGACACGTTTGCCATCCGCCGCGCACCGAGGAGACCTGTGTGATCACCGCGACCGATCTGGAGGTCCGGGCCGGAGTCCGCACCCTGCTGACCGCACCCGGGTCGGCGCTGCGGGTGCAGGCCGGTGACCGGATCGGTCTCGTCGGGCGCAACGGCGCGGGCAAGACCACCACCCTGCGAATTCTCGCGGGCGAGGGGGAACCCTACGCGGGCAAGGTGATTCGCTCCGGCGATATCGGCTATCTGCCGCAGGATCCGCGCGAGGGCGATCTCGACGTGCTGGCCAAGGACCGGGTGCTGTCGGCGCGCGGACTGGACAAGCTACTGCGCGATATGGAGAAGCAGCAGGCGCTCATGGCCGAGGTGGTCGACGACGGCGAGCGGGAGAAGGCCATTCGCAAGTACGGCCGCCTGGAGGAGCGCTTCTCGGCCCTGGGTGGCTATGTCGCCGAGAGCGAGGCGGCGCGCATCTGTCACAGCCTGGGCCTGCCCGACCGGGTGCTGGCCCAGGCGCTGCGCACCCTCTCCGGCGGTCAGCGCCGGCGAATCGAGTTGGCGCGCATCCTGTTCGCCGCCTCGGACGGCTCCGGCGGCAAATCCGATACCACGCTGCTACTGGACGAGCCCACCAACCACCTCGACGCCGACTCCATCACCTGGCTGCGCGGCTTCCTGCAGAATCACGACGGCGGCCTGATCGTCATCTCCCACGATGTGGAGCTGCTGGCCGACGTGGTGAACAAGGTGTGGTTCCTCGACGCCGTGCGCGGTGAGGCCGATATCTACAACATGGGCTGGAAGAAGTACCTCGACGCCCGCGCCACCGACGAGCAGCGCCGCCGCCGCGAACGCGCCAATGCCGAGAAGAAGGCGTCCGCGCTCAAGCAGCAGGCCGCGAAGATGGGCGCCAAGGCCACCAAAGCCGTTGCCGCGCAGAACATGCTGAAGCGCGCCGAGCGCATGCTCGCGGAGGCGGACGAGGTGCGCGTGGCCGACAAGGTGGCGCGGATCAAGTTCCCCGAACCCGCGGCCTGCGGCAAGACGCCGCTCATGGCCAAGAACCTCACCAAACTGTACGGCTCGCTGGAGATCTTCACCGGCGTGGACCTGGCCATCGACCGCGGCAGCCGAGTGGTGATCCTCGGCCTCAACGGTGCCGGCAAGACCACGCTGCTGCGGCTGCTCGCGGGCGTGGAGACCCCCACCGCGGGTGAGCTCGAACCCGGGCACGGTTTGAAGGTCGGCTATTTCGCCCAGGAGCACGACACCCTGGACGATCGGGCCAGCGTCTGGGAGAACATCCGGCACGCCGCCCCCGACGCGGGCGAACAGGATCTGCGCGGCCTGCTGGGCGCGTTCATGTTCTCCGGCCCGCAGCTGGAGCAGCCCGCGGGCACGCTGTCCGGCGGTGAGAAGACCCGACTGGCGCTCGCGGGTCTGGTGTCCTCGGCGGCCAACGTGCTGTTGCTCGACGAGCCGACCAACAACCTCGACCCGGTGTCGCGCGAACAGGTGCTCGACGCGCTGCGCAGTTATGCGGGCGCGGTGGTGCTGGTGACCCACGACCCGGGCGCCGCCGAGGCGCTGAACCCCGAGCGTGTGATCATGCTTCCGGACGGCACCGAGGACCACTGGTCGCAGGATTATCTGGAACTCATTCAGCTGGCGTGATTCTCATCACAGGAATCCGTTGATCACAGCTCTCCGAGTGTCTAGCCTGGAAAGAGGCTGCAGGGCGACTCGGAGGAAGCCATGAGTGACAGGCCCGCACAGGGTAAAGCCGGATTGGGTAAAGGCACGCGCGTCACCGGAAAGTCGCGAGATCGCCTGCAAACCCAGCTCAAGAAGCAGTACGAGGCTGGGGCGAGCATCCGCTCGCTGGCGCGAGAGACCGGGCGATCGTACGGTTTCATCCACAATGTGCTCGTGGAGTCGCATGTGCAGCTCCGCAGCCGGGGTGGGGCGAACCGGCGCAAGTCCAGCGCCAAATCCGCCAGCAAGTAGGCGATTTCGCCGACCGTGCGGCGCCACGGCGAGTGGTGCCGCACGACGGTGTCGCGCGTGCCGCTCAGTGGTCGGGCACGGTGCCGTCGCCGAACACCAGGAGATTGGCCAGGCTCCGGAAGATCGGGAGCCCGGTCTTGATCTCCAGGTACGCGAACTGGCCCTGCGGGTTGACCTCGAGGAAGTAGAACTCCCCGTCGAGGCCCACCCGCAGGTCGAGCACGCCGAAACTGAGGCCCAGCGCGCCCATCAGGGTGGTCAGCGATTTGCTCACCGCGGCGGGCAGGCGTTCCGGGGTGAAGTCGACCGAGGTGTCCAGGCGCGAATCGACCTGGCCCACACCGGATTGCGAGTCGATGCGCACCGCCCACTCCAGCCCGTCGACCCACACCACCCGCAGGTCGTAGGCGGCGACGATGTAGTCCTGGAACGTGGTGGGGGAGTGGCGGATCGAGGGCAGCCGCGTCAGCTCGCCCGGTGTGACGACGCGGGTCTCGGTGAACGGGCCGCGTCCCGTGCCGGTGCGCTTGTACACCACCGGGCCGGGGCGGGACTCGACGAACGCGTGCGCCTCCTCGGCGTCATTGGTGATCAGGGTTTCCGGAATGGCGAACCCGGCGCGATAGGCCGTCTCCAGCTGCACGATCTTGCGGGTGGCGGTGCGGTCGGCCCCCGGATCGTTCACCCACAGCGCCGGTATGGACCAGAGCATGCCTTGCAGGAAACCGTCGCATTCGGCCTGCCGGTACGCGTCGTCGCCGTGCTGTGCACTGCCGGGTACCAGGCAGGGATGCGGGCGACGCCACCACACCGAGACCACGTCATCGAGTCCGAGCACATGGGACAGACTGCGGGCGGTGCCGTCACGGGCCAGGCGGAAAGTCCCGTTCTCGCGCGGAAAGTCGCGCATATCGAGCCGAATTGGGGTGAGCCCGTGATGCTTTCGCAGGGTCACGGCGAGGGCGTCGCCATGGAGATCGTCGGATTCGGTCACAATGAGCACCGAACCCGTTGTGCGGGCTGTCATATCGGAGAGCCTCGATCGGCTCGTCAGTCGAGACTGTCGCAGGCCGCGCCGTCGTCGCTACCGGAATGCGAACGGGTCTGGCAGCAGGTCATGGTCGCGCCGCCGATGCCGGGGCCGGTGGTGAGTTCCAGGCGGCGAGCCCAGCTTTCGGTGAGCCGCGCCAGTTCGTCGTCCCCGCGGGTGGGCGTGTGGTCCTGCGGCAGGGTCAGGGGGCGCTCGGTGAGTTCGATCCGCCGCCGCTGGGTGAAGTCGGCGGTCGCGCCCGCGCGCACGCGCACCAGTACGGGGCGGGCGTCGCCGAGACGCGGACCCTGGGCCCCGAACTCACAGTCGGTCAGCGCCAGGACGTCGGCCCAGCGGAAGGTCCAGATGCCGTCGGTGACCCGCACGCGGATATGGCGTTCGGTGGCATCGACGAGGTAGCCCGGTAGCGGTGGCGAGGCGGTAGCGGTGGGTGGGGCTGCGGTGCCCGGTGGCGCGGAAACACGTGGACGAAGGGCGCCAGTCATACTGATCTCCGATCTGCTCGGGATTTGCTGTAGAGCCGAGCGTGATCCAGATCATATCTCGCGACATGGCCTGTTCGGTTCGCAACGAAAGATTTCAGGCGTACCGGCAAACCGGCGTCGACGCTGCGGAAACCGCTACCGCCGAAAGATTTTCGGTCTTCGCAATCGGGCTCAGAGGCCCAGCGTCTCCGGGAACTCCGCGACCTCCCGCAGCGCGGCCGCGGGATCGGCGACGAGCTTGCGCAGCCGCAGATCCATGATGCCGCACACCACGTCGATGGTGGCCGAGACGGTGCCGTCCAGCTTGCGGATCTCCTGGTGCATGCGGAACGCCTTGCCGCCGCTCCAGCGGAACTCGCAGCTCACGGTCACCTCATCGCCGAGATGCAGCTCGCGCTGGTACTTCAGGGTCTGTTCCAGCACCACGGGTCCGATCCCCGATCCGACCATCTTCTCGCCCGGGACACCGGCCGCCTTCAGCAGTTCCCAGCGGGCATGCTCGGCGTACTGCAGGTAAACGGCCTGATTCAGATGACCGTTGATATCGAGTTCGTAACCGCGCACGGTGACGGGCACAGAGAAAGCCATAACCGGACAAACTCTCCCACAATAGGCCGCATTCCCGGCTGCGCGGTGGTCTTCGGCACATCGGCGACCGCCCGGCTACCACCGCGATCGCCAGCGGGCGAACGCATTGCGCGGGGTTGGCGCGCCCGCCCGGCTCGCGTCGCGGCCGCGGCGTGTCAGCGTCGACCGGCCGTGCGCTCGGCCCACCACCCGGGGCGTCGACGAACCAGTTGTCGAACTCCTCCTGGGATGCCGCGAGGTCTTCGACGGTGGCGGCGCCGTGCGCCAATCGTTCGAGTAGCCGGAAGTACTCGAAACACTCGATCCCCGGCATGAGGGCGATCAGAATGCGAGCGCCACTGGTCGGGGCGGCGCCGAAGGCGTGCGGCATCAGCCGGGAGACGATCAGCGAGCCGCACTCTGCTGCGCGCTTGGGAGTCCGGCGCAGTGCCCTGAGCCGCTTCCCATTCGTCCAAGCCGCCGCCGGATCCGGGCCGCTATTCTCCGCTCATGAGCGACCCACTGGAATCCCTGCGGGCGCTGTGCCTGGCGCTGCCGGAGGTGAGCGAGCGCGTCAGCCACGGCGAGCCGTGCTGGTTCGTGCGCGGCAAGAAGCTGTTCGTGATGTTCGCCGACCACCATCACGACGATCGGCTCGGATTCTGGTGCGCCGCCCCGCCCGGCGTCCAGGAGGAGCTGATCGCGGCCGCGCCCACGCGCTACTTCCGCCCGCCCTACGTGGGGCATCGGGGCTGGCTCGGGGTGTATCTGGACGTACCCGTCGACTGGACCGAGGTGGCGGAGATCGTCGAGGACGCCTATCGCGCCGTTGCGCCGAAACGGCTGGTCGCGGAGTTGGATTCGCGGTAGTGCGGTGCCCGGGGCGCGACCGGTCCGTGCGGGCTGATGCGAGCAGGCTGATGCGAGCATGCTGGGCAGCTGCGTCGTCGACGCGTCGCGCGGGGACCGCCGTCGCGCCGGGATACGAGCGTGCGCTGCGGCGGCCTGTCGATTCGTGCTTCGGTAGCCGGTGCTGCCCGACACGGCGGTCAGTTTTTGCGACGGACCGATGCCTCCACCAGGTCGAGGACGGCCGAGAGGTTGTCCCCGGCGTGGCCGGAGGCGATGCGGGCGATGAGGCCGTCCAGCACCAGGTCGAGGTACCCGAGCAGCACCTCGGTGGGGACGTCGTCGCGCAGCGCCCCTTCGGATTTGCGGCGTTCCAGGCGCGCGACGGTGGCGGCGGTGAGTTCCTCGGAGCGTTGCTCCCAGTGGCCGCGGAATTCGGGATCGTTGCGCAGCCGCCGCGCGATCTCCAAACGTGTTCCGAGCCAGTCGAAGTCCTCGGGGTGGGCGAGCATATCGCGCATCACCTGCACCAGGCCTTGGGTGGCGGCGACCTCGGCCATGCGGGCGGTGTCCTCCTGCGCCAGGGCGAGGAAGAGCGCGTCCTTGTCACGGAAGTGATGGAAGATCGCGCCGCGCGACAGACCCGTCGCCTCTTCCAGGCGGCGCACGGTGGCACCCTCGTAGCCGTACTCGGCGAAGCATCGACGGGCCCCATCGAGAATCTGGCCGCGGCGGGCGGCGAGGTGGTCGTCACTGACCTTGGGCATGGACTCCTCCGAAACCATCTGTGCGGGGCGCGTGCACCGGAAGTGGTGCACACACCCCGCACGAGCGACGAGCGAAGCGACCCGGACAGGTCGCGCGGCAGGTGACGGCGTGACCCGCCACCTACCACCGATACCGGACGCGAGTCCCCGGCACGAATGCCGGGGAGTTCGCTATTCGGTTGTGCCGCAACAGGGCTCATTCCCGCGCTGGCGGGAAATGCGGCGAATCAGCCGCGGATCATATTCCGCAGCACGTACTGCAGGATGCCGCCGTTGCGGTAGTAGTCCGCCTCACCGGGGGTGTCGATGCGGACGACCGCGTCGAAGACGACCTTCTCGCCGCTGCCCTTGGTGGCGGTCACCTTCATGGTCTTCGGAGTCACACCCTCGTTCAGCTTGGTGATGCCCTCGATATCGAAGGTCTCCGTGCCGTCCAGACCCAGCGACTTGGCGCTCTCACCGGCCGGGAACTGCAGCGGAACCACGCCCATACCGATGAGGTTGGAGCGGTGGATGCGCTCGAACGACTCGGTGATCACGGCCTTGACGCCCAGCAGGCGGGTGCCCTTCGCGGCCCAGTCGCGCGAGGAGCCGGAGCCGTACTCCTTGCCGCCCAGCACGACCAGCGGAATACCGGCCTTCTGGTAGTTCTGCGAGGCGTCGTAGATGAACGCCTGCGGGCCGCCCTCCTGGGTGAAGTCGCGGGTGTAACCACCCGAGACATCGTCGAGCAGCTGGTTGCGCAACCGGATGTTGGCGAAGGTGCCGCGGATCATGACCTCGTGGTTGCCGCGACGCGAGCCCAGGGAGTTGTAGTCCTTGCGCGCCACGCCGTGCGAGTCGAGGTACTGGGCGGCCGGGGTGCCCGGCTTGATCGGACCGGCCGGGGAGATGTGGTCGGTGGTGACCGAATCGCCCAGCAGCGCCAGCACGCGCGCGCCCTTGATGTCCTCGACCGGGGCGGGCTCGAGTTCCATGCCCTCGAAGTACGGGGCCTTGCGCACGTAGGTCGAGTTCTCGTCCCACGCGAAGGTGTCGCCCTCCGGGGTGCTCAGGTTCTGCCAGCGCTCGTCGCCCTTGAAGACGTCGGCGTAGGACTTGGTGAACATGTCGCGGTTGATCGCCGACTTGATGGTGTCGTCGATCTCCTGCGGGGACGGCCAGATGTCCTTCAGGAAGACGTCGTTGCCGTCCTTGTCCTTGCCCAGCGAGTCGTGCTCGAAGTCGAAGTCCATGGTGCCCGCGAGCGCGTACGCGATGACCAGCGGCGGCGAGGCCAGGTAGTTCATCTTCACGTCGGGGGAGATGCGACCCTCGAAGTTGCGGTTGCCCGAGAGCACCGCGGTGACCGACAGGTCGTTGTCGTTGATCGCCTTGGAGATCTCCTCCGGCAGCGGACCGGTGTTGCCGATGCAGGTGGTGCAGCCGAAGCCGCCCACGTAGAAGCCGAGCTTCTCGAGGTACGGCCACAGGCCGGCCTTCTCGTAGTAGTCGGCGACGACCTGCGAGCCCGGGGCCATATTGGTCTTGACCCACGGCTTGGAGGACAGACCCTTCTCCACCGCGTTGCGGGCCAGCAGGGCGGCGCCCAGCATGACCGACGGGTTGGAGGTGTTGGTGCAGGAGGTGATGCCCGCGACCACGACCGCGCCGTGGTCGAGCACGAAGTCACCGCGCTCCGGATCGGAGACCTTGATCGGCTTGGTGGGTCGGCCCTCCGAGCCGTTGGCGGCGGTCGGCAGCACCGCGTCGTCCTCGGCGAAGGACAGCACGGCCGGATCGCTGGCCGGGAAGGACTCCTCGACGGCCTCGTCCAGCTGGGTGTGCGGGGTGGAGTCGCCCTCGGTGACGTAGTTGTAGATGTCCTTGCGGAAGGCGATCTTGCTCTCCGACAGCAGGATACGGTCCTGCGGACGCTTCGGACCGGCGATGGACGGCACCACGGTGCTCAGGTCCAGCTCCAGGTACTCCGAGTAGGCGGGCTCGTGGTCCGGGTCGTGCCACATGCCCTGCTCCTTGGCGTACGCCTCGACGAGCGCGAGCTGCTCGTCGGTGCGGCCGGTCAGGCGCAGGTAGTTGATGGTCTCGGCGTCGATCGGGAAGATCGCCGCGGTGGAACCGAACTCGGGGCTCATATTGCCCAGGGTGGCGCGGTTGGCGAGCGGCACCTCGGCGACGCCCTTGCCGTAGAACTCGACGAATTTGCCGACCACACCGTGCTTGCGCAGCATGTCGGTGACGGTGAGCACGACGTCGGTGGCGGTCACGCCGGGCTGGATCTCACCGGTCAGCTTGAAGCCGACGACGCGCGGGATCAGCATGGAGACCGGCTGGCCGAGCATGGCGGCCTCGGCCTCGATGCCGCCGACGCCCCAGCCCAGCACACCCAGGCCGTTGACCATGGTGGTGTGCGAGTCGGTGCCGACGCAGGTGTCGGGGTAGGCCTGGCCGTTGCGGACCATGACGGTCGGGGCCAGGTACTCGATGTTGACCTGGTGCACGATGCCCATGCCCGGCGGGACGACGCGGAAGTCGTCGAAGGCGCCCTGGCCCCAGCGCAGGAACTGGTAGCGCTCGGAGTTGCGCTGGTACTCCAGGTCGACGTTGCGCTCGAGGGCGTCGGCGCGGCCGAAGACGTCGAGGATGACCGAGTGGTCGATGACCATGTCGGCGGGGGAGAGCGGGTTCACCTTGTTCGGGTCGCCGCCCAGGGCGGTGACGGCCTCGCGCATGGTGGCGAGGTCGACGACACAGGGCACGCCGGTGAAGTCCTGCATGATCACGCGGGCCGGGGTGAACTGGATCTCGGTGTCGGGGTCCGCGCTCGGATCCCAGTTGGCGATGGCGCGGATGTGGTCGGCGGTGATGTTGGCGCCGTCCTCGGTACGGAGCAGGTTCTCCGCGAGGACCTTGAGCGCGTAGGGCAGCTTCTCGGTGCCGGGCACGGCCGAGAGGCGGAAGATCTCGTAGGAGTTGCTTCCGACCTCTAGGGTGCCCTTGGCGCCGAAAGTATCGATACTCGTCACGTTTCAGCTCCACTCGTCTGTGAATGGGGGCCACCGGCGGGGCTGTGCCGATGGCTCGTCGAGGCGCGCGGCCTCGTCCGGGTGCAACCCTAACAGTACGCTTGTCCTGTGAACGAGCGGGGGAGGGGTCCCGGGCGCATCCGGAGCGGTGTGACCGACCGTTCGGCGCGCCGTGGTGAGGTGATGTGACAACCGGTCCCGTACTCTGCACCCCGTGACCGTCTCGCACACCCAGGCTTTCACCCCCGCGCTCGCCGAGCTACCACCGGACACCGATCTGGATGCCATTCTCCGCGATCTCGCCGACAACCATGTCGCCGCACCCGAGGGGCGCAAGCAGGACGGCCTCGCCGATATCGCCGCCGATGCGCGTGAACACGGCATCGACCTGAACATCATCGTCATACCCGGCAATCCGGGCATCGAAGCCAAGCTCCGCGATCTGGCCACCGAAGTGGGCGAGCAGGAGCAGGGCACCGTGGTCGTCTTCAGTGACGACTGGGTGGGCACCTGGAGTGACACCTACAGCCGCGCGCGGCTGGAATGGGCCGAGGACAAGGCCAAATACCGCGGACCGGCGCACACCGAGGAAGCGGCGCGCATCTTCGTGGACCGGATGAAGTCCGAAGAGGGTCTGTCATGGACCCTGATCACGGCCGTGCTGGTGGCCGGTCTGGTGGCGATCATCGCCGGGCTGTACGTGGTGAAGTCGCGCCGCGCTGCGGGGGCGTCGGATGCCGCGAAGGACCGCGAACCGGTCGCCTGACTTCTACGAATTCGGTGCGTTCCAACGCCCGGGTCTCGTTCACTCGTTGGTTGCTCGCGGTCGGGTGTTGACCGGCCGCGAGTTCGCCGTCCTCGATGCCTGACGCGTCATATAGATCGGGCTAATAACCGGCAACGAGTGAATTGAATGGTGGTCATTGTGGCGTGCCTCCCCGATCCCGGGACGTGGGTGTCGTACCGTGGCGCCACGCCACTCTTGGGGAAGAAGTGTCGTGCGGGCCTCGGGAGTCCGGTGTTTCGGATGGTGTTGATGAGGCTCATGGGGCAGTTGTTCGCTCCCTTTCCCCGGGGCCGAGCGGGATCCAGGGAGGTGCGATGCGATTACCGGCGAGGTGGCGGGGACGCCCGGTGCGGGTCGCTGCGGGATTGCTCGTTGTGGCAACGGTTTTCGCGGTGGGCGTGAGTACCGGCCATGCGGTGCCGCCACCCCCGCCCAATCCGAGTGACAGCGAGATCGCCGACGCGGGCGCGCAGGTCGATGCCGGGGTCGGTGAGGTGGGCGCGCTGATCAATCAGGTCGCCTCGATCGAACAGCAGCTGCGCCATCTCGACGACGCGGTGGCCGCGCGCCGCGAGGCCGTCAACAAGGCGCTGGTGGATCTGCAGCAGGCCCGTGCCGTCGCCGATGCCGCCGCTGCGGCGGTCGCGGCGAGCAAGCAGGAACTCACCGAGGCGGGCACCCGCGTCGACGCCGCGCACCGCGAGTTCAACAAGTTCGTCGCCCAGATCTACATGCGGCCCGGCTCCACCTCGCTGGTGACGTATCTATCCGCTCCCGATCCGGAGACCGCGCTGGCCCGCGCCCAGGTGCTGACCATCGCCTCGAAGAATCAGCGGCAGGTGGTGGACGGCCTGCGCCGCGCCCAGGTGGATCAGGCCAACAAGAACGCCGAGGCGCGCCGCGCCCAGCAGATCGCCGATGCCGCCGCGGCCGATGCCGAACGCAAGAAGGTGGAGGCCGAGAACGCGGTGGCCGCCGCCCAGGCCGAACTGAACCAGCAGACGGCCGTCCGCAACGGCCTGGTGGCGCAACGGGATTCGGCCCAGCAACGCCTCGCCGAGGCCCGAGC
>NZ_JASCXP010000182.1:0-14010 GCF_030010695.1 Nocardia sp. CC201C | reverse complement strand
GGCGGCGCGGCGGTTGGGGACGCCGAGTTTGGCGAGGATGGACGAGACGTGGTGGTCGACCGTGCGGACCGACAGGTAGAGGCGGTCGGCGATCTCCGGGTTGGTGAGGCCCGCGCAGACCAGTTCCAGGACGTCCTGCTGCCTCGGGGTGAGGCGAGCGGGGTGGTTGCGCAGGGTGGAGCGGCAGAGCGGGCCGGGCTGAGGCGAGGTGCGCACGAACAGGCCGGTTTCACCCGCGATGGTCACCTCGACCACCGTGGCGGTGCCCGCGGCGATGTCCGCGCAGGCGGCGTGCAGTGCTTCGAGGGCTTGTGTTCGTTCGAGAAACCGCATGTGCCCAGCCTGGCCGCGAACGGCCGGCTGGTCTGTCCGCGCGCGGACGTTCGTTGTGTCGGCGTCCCGACACAAATCGTCCGCTTCCGGTTTCGCCTGTCGGGGTGGCGGGCGATGATGAGGTATGACACCCGTCACGGACAGCCCCCGGACGCTGCTGCGCACCTGCCCGCTCTGCGAGGCGGTGTGCGGTCTCGAACTCACTCTCGACGCCCACGACCACGTAACAGCCGTACGCGGCGACCATGCCGACCCGTTCAGTCACGGCTTCATCTGCCCCAAGGGGGCCAGCCTCGGAGCCCTCGACCAGGACCCCGATCGGCTGACCGAACCCATGATCCGCGACCGCGACACCGACGCGTGGCGGACCGCGACCTGGGCGGAGGCCTTCACGCTCATCGGTGAGCGGCTGCCCGCCATCGCGCACGCGCACGGCAATCAGGCGGTGGGCGTGTACGTCGGAAACCCCAACGCGCACACCGTGGCCGGGGCCCTGTACCTGCCGCTGGTGCTGCGCGCACTGGGCACCAGGAACATCTACTCCGCCAGCACCGCCGATCAGATGCCGAAGCAGGTCGCGAGCGGGCTCATGTTCGGCGATCCGCTCACGGTCGCGGTGCCGGATCTGGATCGCACCGACTACCTGCTCATGCTCGGCGCGAATCCGCTGGAGTCGAACGGATCGCTGTGCACCGCACCGGATTTCCCGGGACGGCTGAAGGCGCTGCGCACACGCGGCGGACGCCTCACGGTGGTGGATCCGCGGCGCACCCGCACGGCCAAGCTCGCGGACGAGCATCTGTTCATCCGGCCGGGCAGTGATGCGTATCTGCTGTTCGGGATCGTGCACACGCTGTTCGCCGAGCAGCTCACCGACGTCCGCGTCGAGGTCGAGGGGCTGGACGAGATCCGATCGGCCGCCGCCGATTTCACCCCCGAGGTGGTGTCGGCCCGCACCGGCGTGCCCGCCGCGACGGTGACCCGGATCGCTCGCGAGCTGGCCGCCGCGCCGACAGCCGCCGTCTACGCCCGGATCGGCACCTGCACAGCCGAATTCGGCACCGTCACGCAGTGGCTGGTGGACGTGGTGAATGTGCTCACCGGAAATCTCGACTCCCCCGGCGGGGCCATGTTCGCCACCGGGGCGGCCCTGGGCATCGTGCGGTCCCGCCCCTTCCGCACCGGACGGTGGACCAGCCGGGTGCGCGAGCTGCCGGAGGCCATGGGCGAGCTGCCCGTCGCCACCCTCGCGGACGAGATCGGCACGCCGGGCGATGGACAGATCCGGGCCATGGTGACGGTGGCGGGCAATCCGGTGCTCTCCGCGCCCAGCGGACCGCGCCTGGACACCGCCTTCGCCGGACTGGAATTCATGGTGTGCGTGGACCGGTACCTCAACGAGACCACCCGTCACGCCGATGTGATCCTGCCGCCGCCGCGCATCGTGCAGGCCCCGCACTACGATTTCGCGCTGCTGAACTTCGCGGTGCGCAACTATGCCCGCTATTCGCGTCCCCTGGTACCGCTCGGCGACCACCCCTCGGAGGCGGAGATCCTCGCCCGACTGGCCATGGCGGTGAGCGGACAGCGGCCGCCGGAGGGCGTCACCCCGCTCGAGGCGGTGGACGAGATGGTCATCGCGGGCACCCTGCAGAAGGCCGGGCTGCTCGAACGCCGCCCGGAGCTGCTGGGCGAGAACACGACCGAGCAGCGCATCGACATGATGCTGCGGCTCGGGCCGTACGGCGAGTGGAACCCGGCGGCGCGCGCCACTGCCGAGCAGGATGGGGACGCTCGGAACCAGGACGCCGACGCCACGGCGTTCCCGCGGAACCAAGCCGATCCCGGGTCGAGCGGAGCGACAGTCGCCCCACGTGCAGCCGGAACGGGATCTCACACCGGCACCGGCACGGTGTCCCCCGCTGGGGCAGCGGTGCGGACCGAAACGACCGGGCAGGGTGGGACGCCGCTCACGGGTGCTGTCGGCACCGCACCGGTACGGGACGCGGCCGACGCCGAGGCGCACCACGACGGTGGCGAGGACTCGTCCCGGTGGGTTGGCGCGCTGAATCTGGGTGTGCTGCTGGAGCATCCGCACGGCATCGACCTGGGGCCGCTGCGGCCGCGACTGCCCGGGGTGCTGCGCACGGCGTCACGGAAGGTGGAGCTCGCACCGCCGCAGCTGCTGGCGGATGTGGAGCGGTTGCGGGCGCGGCTGCGCGCCGACGCACCGGAGATGGTGCTGATCGGGCGGCGGCAGCTGCGGTCCAACAACAGCTGGCTGCACAACATCTCGTCGCTGGTGGGCGGATCCAACCGGTGCACGCTGCACATCCACCCCGACGATGTGGCGCGTCTGGGCTTGAACGGGCAGGCCGTGGTGAAGTCCGCGGCGGGCACCGTGATCGTCACCGTCGAACCGACCGAGGAGATCATGCCCGGCGTGGTGAGCCTGCCGCACGGGTGGGGGCACGCGGACAGCTCGCAGGCCGTGGCGCGCGAGCATGCCGGGGTGAATGCCAATGTGCTGACCGATGATTCGCTCGTCGACGCGCCCTCCGGCAATGCCGTGTTCAACGGCGTGCCGGTAACGCTCACCCCGGCCTGAGGTCGGTGCCCGCATGTCACCCGTCCGGATACTGCTGTGGCTGGTGCATGTCAGCCTGCCCGCCCTCGGCCTGTGGGTGCTGGTGGCACGGCCGCAGCTGGATCACGAATTCCAGCACCACGGTGTGCATTTCTGGCTGATCCTGGGCGCGGCCGTGGTGGCGCTGGTCCTCGGTGTGCTGCTGCTGCGGGCCGCGCGGGCGCATCGGGACATGCGGCTGATCCTGGTGTCGCTGGTATTCCAGCTGAACGCCGGATTCCTGGGGCTGCACGCACTGGCGACGCCCGGGATCATTCTGTCCGCGCCGAATGTCGGGTTCACCACCGCGGTGCCGGTCGGCATGGTGCTGGGCGGCTTCGCGGCCCTGGCCTCGGCGGTGGAGTATCCGCCGGACGCGCGGGTGCACCGGTACACGGATCTGCTCGCGGCGCTGCCGATCACGCTCATGGTGGTGTGGGCGCTGCTGTCGCTGACCCGGGTGCCGCCCTTCGACGCCGTCCCCGATCCGTCGGAGGCGCAGGGCCCGCTGGTGGCGGCGGTGTTCGTGGGCGCGGCCTGCTATCTGGTGGCGGCGGTGCGCTACGCCTACCTGTACTACCGCAATCGCGGCACGGTGGTGCTCAGCGTGCTCACCGCGTTCGTGCTGTTGGCGGAGGCGCTGTTCGCGGTGGGGTTCGGGCGCAGCTGGCGGATGTCGTGGTGGGAGTGGCATGTGCTGCTGGGGGTGGCGTTCGCGCTCATCGCGCTCAGCACCCACCTGACCTTCCTGCGGGAGGGTTCGGCGCGGGGCCTGTTCGACAGCGTGACGCTGCGCAGCACCCTGGACGCCATCCACCGCGACTACGCCCGCGCGCTCGAGGAGATGGTCGCCGCGCTGGACCAGCGCGCCAGCGGCGGCGTCGCCGCGGCCGAACCACTCGGTGCGGTCGGCCAGGAGCTCGCCCGCCGTTTCGGCCTCACCGAACGCCAGGTGGCGGTGCTCCAGCAGAGTGCTCGCGCGGTCGGCAGCGAACGCGAACAGGTGCGTCGCCTCGGCGCACTGGTCGCCGTCGGCGAACGCTCCTCGGTGATCCGGGGCGAGCAGCAGCTGCTCGCCGAGATCCAGCGTCTGGCCACCTACGCCTTCGAGGGCGACACCGTGCGCATCGGGGTGCTGCGCCGGGGCCGCCTGCACTTCGAGGACGGCGGGCCACCCAACCCCGGCGCGCATGCGTTTCCCTTGATGGTCAAGGGGTTTCATGCCGGAGTGCTGGAACTGGCACGCACGGCCGCCCCCGCGCATGCCTCGACCGGGATCCCCGAGCCGGTGCACGGCACCGGCGTGCCCGATATTCGGCACGACCGTCCTGCCGCAACCGATACGGGACACGGCCGCTCAGACACACGGCGAGGGTTCGGTTGGCGGCCCGCGCCGAGCGGGCAGCGGCCGCCTCCGGGCTCGGCTGGGCCTGATGAGTCGCCGGGCGCGGTGACGCGGGCGCTGAACGCCACCGGACTCCGGCGTGGCACAGCGGGTTTCGCCGTGCCCGGGGCGGCCGGCCGGGCCGGTGCGCAGGCTCCCGGACAGCCGGTGCCGCTGGGTGCGGCGGAGCAGGCGGTGGCGCGGTCGTTCGCGGCGCAGGCGTCGGTGGTGTTGGAGAACGCGCGGCTGTATCAGCAGTTGGACGGGCTGTTCCGGTCGTACATGTCGCCCGCGGTGGCCACGGCGTTGATCGCGGATCCGTCCCAGGCGGGGTTGGGCGGTGAGATCCACGAGGTGAGTGTGTTGATGGCGGATCTGCGGGGGTTCACGCCGTTCGCGGAGCGGGTGGGGCCGGAGCAGGTGATGCGGATGCTGAACACCTACTACACCGCGATCGTTCCGGAGATCCTGGCCGAGGGCGGGACGGTGGTGCAGTTCGTGGGCGACGCGGTGATGGCGATCTTCAACGCGCCGGTGCGGCAACCCGATCACGCGCTACGGGCGGCGCGGGCGGGGCTGGCTTTGCAGCGGGCCGTGGCGGGGGTGCGGGAACGGGTGGATGTTGCGGATCGGGACGACTGGCCGATGTTTCGAGTGGGAGTCAATACGGGTCCGGCCGTGGTCGGCAATGTGGGAGCGCCGCAGATGCGGAACTTCACGGCCATCGGCGACACCACCAATCTGGCGGCGCGACTGGAGTCGCTGGCCGAACCGGGAACGGTGGTGGTCGGCCCGCTGACCAGAACGCGGCTCGGTGACCGGGCCGTGGTCCGGGATCGGGGGGCCTTCGACATCAAGGGCAAACGCGACCCGGTGACGGTGTACGAACTCGAGGCACTGCGGTGAGGGTGAGATGGAATTCGAACTGTTCGACGGGCTGTCCCCCGCGGAACGACGGGAGCTGGTCGCCGCGTGCACGCCGCGCAAGTTCCGGCGGCGCGACATCGTCTGTCACGAGGGTGATCCCGGGGACTGCCTGCATCTGATCACCAGTGGGAAACTCATCGTCCGGGTGACCACGCCGCTGGGTCACACCGCCACGCTGACCATTCTCGGCCAGGGTGAGATGTTCGGCGAGCAGGCGATCCTGAGTCCGGACGCGCGCCGCACCGCCACCATCGTGGCGGTCACCGACGCCGAGACCCTCACCCTCAGCCGGGATCGGCTGGAGCGGCTGCGCACCGATCATCCGCAGGTGGAGCGGTTTCTCACGGTCTCGCTGGCCGCACAGGTGCGCAGGCTGTCCGCGGCGGTGCTGGAGGCGCTGTACCTGCCGGTGGAGACGCGGGTGCTGCGGCGGCTGTCGCATCTGGCGCGGGTGTACGGCGATCCGGGCCGGGCGCCGCAGATCCGGCTCACCCAGGAGGATCTGGCGTCCATGGCGGGCACGACGCGGGCAACCGCCAACAAGGTGCTCCGCGAACTCGAGGACGCGGGGGTGGTGCGGTTGAGCCGGGGGTCGGTGACGGTGCTGGATCGAATGGCGTTGGAACGCAAAGCAAACTGACCTATCGGTCCTTTTCCAGGGGGCTAACGCTCGGCCAACCCGGACAAAACTATGCAAAATGGACAATTCAGGATTGCGAAATACTCGCGCGCACAGCCGAACTCGCAGACGTACGTCCAGCCGAGTGATCAGCACACCCACAGCTAAGCGGTTCCGAACCCTTGTGAGAACCCGTATCCCGGGGGACCCTCGCACGGGAAGGTCTGACCGGCGGCAGTCGAGCGAGCCCTACCAGGGAAAATGCGTCGTTTCAGCCATTCGCCACACCAAAATAGTTAAACCGTATAGCATTTCGGATGGCCGAAGTTCGCGGCCGAGCCTCTCCCATCCGGACTCCAGCTACCAGAGGGGGCGCACAATGCCCGGCATCAGAAGCGGCAGCGATGGCGAACGCGAACTACAGGAACGCTACGGGACACAGGATCGCGCCGAGCGTTTCTACGAAGATCAAGTGCGGGACCGGCTCAATACTCACATGATCGATTTCATCCGCCGGATGGATATGGCCTTCATCGCCACCGCCGACAAGCACGGCGAATGCGACACCAGCTTCCGAGCGGGCAAGCCCGGCTTCCTCCACGTTATCGACGAGCACACCGTCGCCTACCCCGAATTCCGCGGCAACGGGGTGATGGCCAGCCTCGGCAACATCCTCGAGAACCCGCACGTGGGCATCCTGCTCATCGACTTCGTGCACGACCTCATCGGCCTGCACATCAACGGCTCCGCCCGCATCGTCGACGACGCGCTCATGCGGCGCTACATCGACGGACTGCCCGAGGGCGAGCGCGGGCGTGTCATCGAACGCTGGGTGGTGGTGGACGTCGAGGAGGCGTACATCCACTGCCGCAAGCACATCCCGCATCTCGTGCCCGCCTCCCGCGAACCCCGCCAGTGGGGCACCGACAACGTCCGTGCCAAGGGCGGCGACTACTTCCGGACCAAAGAGGAGGCGCGCGCGCTCGTCGAGTACTGATGCCGGAGCGCGGGTCCGGGCGCGGCCCCGGACCTCACCTCCCGGTGCTCGGCTCAGTGGATCTCGACCCAGTGGATCTCAGCTCAGTGGATCTCGGCTCAGTGGATCTTGAAGATCACCGCACGCTGCACGATGAAGTTGATCACCGTGGCCGTGCCCTGCGCGATCACGAACGCCACCAGCACGGCACCGGTGAATGTGTGACCGGCCACATCGACCTTCATCTCCGGCAGCACGATGTTCAGCAGCGCATTGATGCCGACCTGCGCCGCGAAGGTCACCGCGTACAGCGCCACCACCGCGATGAAGCGTTTGCGGCTCGGCGGCGCCTGGAAGGTCCAGCGGCGATTGATCAGGTAGGCGGTGGTGGTGCCCGCGATGAAACTGACCGCCTTGGCGATATCGCGCGGCACCCCGACCGCGCTCATGAGCAGCACGTACAGCCCGAAGTCCACCACCGCGGAGAAGCCGCCGGTCAGCGTGAAGCGGACGATCTGGGTCTTCAGATCGACATCGGTGCCGCCCGGCTCGTCGACCAGGGGCAGCTCGGGCGGCAGGGGCAGGTGGGGTTCCGCGGTCACAGAGCAGAAGGGTAATGCCGCGCACAGGTAACGGCACCAGCCGATGGGCGGTTATGCCTGTAGCCTCTATCCCGATGTCCACGAAAGCTCAGACCACCACCGCCGGTGCCGCCGAGACGAGCTCGGCCTCCGAGGGAGCGTACGCACTGCCGACGCAGACCCGGAAGCTCACCGGATGGGGTCGCACCGCACCGACAACATCCGAAGTCCTCGCCACGTCCGATCCCGAGGTGATCGCCAAGGCGGTCGCCATGGTCGCGGAGGACAACGAGGCCAAGCCCGCACATCTACGCCGCGGCGTCATCGCGCGCGGGCTCGGACGTTCGTACGGCGACAACGCGCAGAACGCGGGCGGACTCGTGGTCGACATGACCGCGCTGAACAAGATCCACAAGATCGACGCCGCCACCCGCCTGGTCGATGTCGACGGCGGCGTGAACCTGGATCAGCTCATGAAGGCCGCGCTACCGTTCGGCCTGTGGGTGCCGGTGCTGCCGGGCACCCGGCAGGTCACCGTCGGCGGGGCCATCGGCTCGGATATCCACGGCAAGAACCATCACAGCGCGGGCAGCTTCGGCAACCACGTGCGGTCCATGGAGCTGCTCACCGCCGACGGCACCGTGCACCACATCACGCCCAAGAAGAACGCGAAACTGTTCTGGGCCACGGTCGGCGGGTGCGGTCTGACCGGCATCATCCTGCGGGCCACCATCGAGATGACGCCCACCGAGACGGCTTATTTCATTGCCGACGGTGATGTCACGCCGACGCTGGACGACACCATCGCCTTCCACAGCGACGGGTCCGAGGACCGCTACGAGTACAGCTCGGCCTGGTTCGACGCCATCAGCCCGATGCCGAAGCTCGGCCGCGCCGCGATCTCGCGCGGCAATCTGGCCAAGCTGGATCAGCTGCCGAAGAAGCTGCGGAAGGACCCGCTGAAGTTCAACGGCAAGACCTTCTTCACGCTGCCGGACGTGTTCCCGAACGGCCTGGCCAACAAGTACACCTTCACGCCGATCGGCGAGCTCTGGTACCGCAAATCGGGTACCTACCGGGGCAAGGTGCAGAATCTGACGCAGTTCTACCACCCGCTGGACATGCTGGGTGAGTGGAACCGCGGCTACGGCTCGAACGGTTTCCTGCAGTACCAGTTCGTGGTGCCGCCGGAGTCGGTGGACGAGTTCAAGCGCATCATCGTCGACATCCAGCAGTCCGGGTTCTACTCGTTCCTGAACGTTTTCAAACTGTTCGGTCCGGGTAACCAGGCCCCGCTGAGCTTCCCCATGCCGGGCTGGAACATCTGCGTGGACTTCCCGATCAAGGCGGGGCTCAACGAGTTCGTCAACGACCTCGACCGGCGGGTGCTGGAATTCGGCGGACGGCTCTACACCGGCAAGGACTCCCGCACCACCGCGGAGACCTTCCACAAGATGTACCCCCGGATCGACGAGTGGATCAAGGTCCGCCGAACCGTCGATCCCACAGGCGTTTTCATGTCCGATATGGCGAGAAGGCTGGAGCTTCAGTGATCAATGCGGTCGGGAATCCGCAGACCATTCTGCTGCTGGGCGGCACCTCCGAGATCGGTCTGGCGATCTGCTCGGAGTACCTGAAGTCCGCGCCCGCGCGCATCGTCCTCGCGGCGCTGCCCAATGATCCGCTGCGCGAGCAGGCGGTGGCGCAGATGAAGGACGCGGGCGCGTCCGACGTCGAACTCGTCGACTTCGACGCACTCGATATGGATGGTCACCCCAAGGTGATCGAGCAGGCGTGGGCGCACGGCGACGTGGATGTCGCCATCGTGGCCTTCGGCATGCTCGGCGATGCCGAGGAGCTGTGGCAGGACCAGCGCAAGGCCGTCATCGCCGCCGAACTCAACTACACCGCCGCCGTCTCGGTCGGCGTGCTGGTCGGCGAGAAGATGAAGGCGCAGGGCTACGGCCGCATCATCGCCATGTCGTCGGTGGCCGGTGAGCGGGTGCGCCGCTCCAACTTCGTCTACGGCTCCACCAAGGCCGGACTCGACGGCTTCTACCTGGGCCTCGGCGAGGCACTGCGCCCGCACGGGCCGCGCGTCACCGTCATCCGCCCGGGCCAGGTGCGGACCCGGATGTCGGCGCACGTCAAGGAAGCGCCGCTCACGGTGGACAAGGAGCAGGTGGCCGCGCTCGCGGTCAACGGTTCCGCCAAGGGCAAGGAAATCGTCTGGGCCCCGGGCACTTTCCGCTACGTGATGATGATCCTGCGGCACATCCCGCGCGCGGTGTTCCGCAAGCTGCCGGTGTAGGAGTCGTTCGGAGGTCGGCCCGCGATCCACGGTGCGAACGACATTCGCGCTGTCTCGCAAGTGGCTTCGTGCCGGGGCCGACCCCCAGCGACTGGTGCAAAAACCGTTGCGCGCCGAAGATCGAGGTGCCATGGTCGGTACCGGGCTTGTTTGCCGGGAGGGGGCACATGGAGGAACTGAATTCGTCTGCTGTTCGCCGGGGCGACTGGGTGGTGTTGACCAATCCCAGCTGGCGGGAAGCCGCGCCGGAGGTGATGCCACCGCCTGAGGTGATCCTCGGTGGCTGGTTGATCGGTGAGGACGGTACTCCCGGTCCATTCGAACCCAATCCGAACTACGTCCCTACCGACGAAACATTGCCGACCGACCCCCTCGATGCCGTGCTGCGTCGGATCAGCAACGGGGACAACGTCGGCGGCGACGAGATCATTGCGGCACTACGGGGCGCGGTGGTGGAGATCGGGTGCGACGACAGGAATGACCCCCTGGTGGGTCAGGCTCCAGACGGAGGGCCGTGCGTTGCAATCGCCACCGCCGCGATACACAAGCAGCGGGTCGAGGCGGACCGATGGTGGCCGGTACAGGGCACCGTGCTGCCAGACATCGTGCCCGCTGGCGTCGATATCCTGATCAATCCCGGTAGTCCCGCCCAGTTCCGAATAGTGACTCGCATTTTGCTATCGTCCGAATGAAGATCGCTGCTCAGCTGGCACAATTGGCCGCGCGAGTCCGTGCAGCAGTCACCGATGCGAGCGCCACACTGCAGTCCCATGTGGACAGGTACGCCGACGACCTGCGAAAAATCGCCGACAATCTCGTCGTAGCCGACGGAACAGGTGCCCGGATAGTGAGTGGCGTCGACCCGGACACACCAAGCCTACGCGGCCTGAGCCTCAATAGCGGGCTTCGACACACTTTCACACCCGACCAAGTTCACAGCTTGCCGATCCTGGACGCCGAAGGATCAGTAATAGGAACATACTTTCCGTCACAGCTCACTGACGCGAAGAAGCCGCTGACTTTCACTCGCGATGGACTCGAGACCACGCGAAACGAATACTACGAGTACAGAAGCGGCCGAGAACCTCACGAACCGGAGTGGGCGTTTGTAAGGTCGGCTCCGGCCCCTTGGGGCCAGAACACCGTATACGCGCGGGCACACGCCGATGCTGACCATTACAGCATTCAGGTAAAGAAGAGTGTCCTGTTCACAAAATGGAGCAGGTTGGTGCCGACCCTGGTCGACGGACCAACCTACGGGCTGATCCTTGCCGCTGACAGGCATTTCAAGCAGGCGGTCCGTGGCGCGCCCACGGCCGACCTGGTCCAGTTCTCCTGTTCACCGGCTGGGGGCTCAGCCGCACCGGGGGCAGCCAAAGCCCTGCACTCGGCTGGAATAGGTTTGGACGTGTATGCCACCGAGAGGATCCATCTCTCCCTCACCGAGCAAAGTGAAGAGCCGGGGCCTGGCCGAATCAAACAGTATGGTGCCCGCATTGTCGGACACGGTTCCGAGGTCGAACTCGACGAATCAGGCAACCCCACGAAGTCGCCCTGGGTCAGGTACAAGGCATCCGGCCAGCAACCGGACGCCTCAGACTGACACCGACGCGAACCGGCCCGCCGCACGGAAGTTCGAGTACCAGCGTATCCCGAGTGTCGAGGTCTCCGCTAGGGCGCGGGCTGCCGCACACTCCTGCGCGCGTACGGCAGCGACCCGCTGCGGTAGCGCGGGGCGGGCGCGGCGGGCGGTTAGGCTGTCGCGCGGTGACCACAAGCACGGACCGAGTATCCGGAGGCAGAGTGCACGACACGACTACGGGACGAACCGGGGGGCGCGGGGGGCTGCTGGCGCGGCAGGCCGGGGGCGCGCTCGGTGAGGCGGTGCTCGCGGCCGTGGTCGCCGCGGTGGTGGCCGGGGTCGGGCTGGTGGCGTTCGCGAGTGTGGAGTGGCCCGCGTTCAACTCCTCCAATGTGACGCGAGCACTGACCACCGTCGGGCAAGTGGTCGCCGTCGCCGTGCTGGCGGCGGCGATCTGGCTGGTGCGGGCGCGGAAGTGGCCGTGGGTGGCGAAAGTGCTGTCGTGGGTTGGTGTTTCGACGTTCGTGACGGTGACGCTGGGGATGCCGCTCGGGGCGACCAAGCTGTATCTGTTCGGACTGTCGGTGGACCAGGAGTTCCGGACGCAGTATCTGACGCGGCTGACCGACAGCGCGGCACTGCGGGACATGAACTATGTGGATCTGCCGCCGTTCTATCCGGCCGGATGGTTCTGGGCCGGAGGGCGATTCGCGAATCTGTTCGGCCTCGACGGGTGGGAGGCGTTCAAGCCGTGGGCCATCACGGCGTTGGCCGTAGCAGCGGCCCTGGCACTCGTACTGTGGTCCAAGCTGATTCGCGCGGACTGGGCGATCGCCGTCGCCGCCGCCACCACGGCCGTGACGGTGGCGTATGCCGCACCGGAGGCGTACAGCGCGGTGCTGGTCGTGCTGCTGCCGCCGGTGTTGGTGCTGGCCTGGGGTGCGCTGCACCGGCCCGCCGAGTACGGGGCTGTGGAGTATCGAGCTGAATTCGGGACCGAGAGCGCACGGACAGCTGGCGGCGAGGCTGCTGGCTCCGGGGCCGCGGGCTCCGGCGCTGCTGGCTCCGGGGCCGCTGAATCCCCCGCAACGAGTTCCGGAGCCGCAGGGTCCGGCGGTGCGGGTTCGGACGCCGTTGACTCCGGCGCGACGAGCTCTGAAGCCGCAGGGGCCGGGGCTGGGAGTTTCCGGGCTGTGGGGTCTGTCTCGACCGCGGGGGGTTGGGGGGCCGTGCTCGGCACCGGCTTCTTCCTCGGGCTGGCGGCTACGTTCTACACGTTGTATTTCGCGGTGGCGGTGTTCGCGGTGTGCTTGATGGCGGTGGTCGCCGCCGGGATCGCGCTGTGGCAGCGGCATGCCGCGCTGCGGGTGCATCGGCGCACCAAGCAGGAGATGCCCGGGGTCTGGCGGCTGCTGTGGCCGATTCTGGTGCGGCTGATCGCGATCGGGGTGGTCGCGGGGTTGTTGGCGCTGGTGGTGTGGCTGCCGTTCCTGCTGCGGGTGCTGCGCGAAGGTTTCCCCAGTTCGGGTACCGCCTTCCACTATCTGCCCGAGGGCGGGGCGCGGCTGCCGCTGCCCATGTTCGAATTCTCGCTGCTGGGCGGGCTGTGTCTGATCGGCGTGATCTGGCTGGTGCTGCGGGTGGGCAGTTCACGGCGGGCGCAGGCGCTGGCGGTCGGTGTGGTCGCCGTCTACCTGTGGTGCCTGCTGTCCATGCTGCTGACCGCGGCCGGAACGACGCTGCTGTCCTTCCGGTTGGAGCCGGTGCTGATGGTGCTGCTGGCGGCGGCGGGCGCGTTCGGTTTCGTAGAGGGCGCACGGGCGATCTACCAGGTGTTGAACGAGCCGGAACGGTTCCGGGCCGTGGTCGCGGCGGTGGCCGTACTGGGCGCGATCGGCTTCGGTCAGGAGATCCCGGAGATCCTCGCGCCGGAGATCACCACGGCCTACACCGACACCGACGGCGATGGTGTGCGCGCGGACAAGCGGCCGCCGTCGGCGGTCTCGTACTACGACGAGATCGACACCGCCCTGCGCGAGCAGACCGGCCGCCCCCGCGACGAAACGGTGGTACTGACCGCCGACCTGAGCTTCCTGTCCGTCTACCCCTACTTCGGTTTCCAGGCCCTGACCTCGCACTACGCCAACCCCCTCGCCGACTTCCCGGCCCGCGCCGACGAAATCAAACGCTGGTCCACCCTGGAAACCCCCGAGGAGTTGCTCGAGGCCCTGCGCACCACCCCCTGGCGCGCCCCCGACGCCTTCCTCTTCCGCCAGTCCGGCGACGACTACACCCTGCGCCTGGCCGAAGACGTCTACCCGAACCAGCCGAACGTGAAGCGCTACCAGGTGACCTTCCCGGCTGCGCTGTTCGACGATCCCCGCTTCACCGTGACCGATATCGGACCGTTCACGCTGGTGGTCGTGGAGCGCTGATCCACCCCGCGCGCGTCCGGCTGGTCACGGCAGACCCAGTGGTCCCGCACCAACGGACGGGTCACATCGGCCACCAGCGACGCCGTCACATGCGCGCATCCAGCCGACCACTCGTCGCGTCCGACCGGGACCTGCCGTGCGGTCGGCCGGTCATGCCGGAGGTGGCCGATTCGCACAGCCGAGCTGGGCTACGCGACAGATCGGGACAGTGTCGCCCGGCCGGGCCAGCTCGCCCG